>NZ_NDIM01000227.1:0-9690 GCF_002241375.1 Vibrio sp. V19_P1S1T109
GTTTCACTGCTCATGAAAACAACGGTTTCCGAAAAACAAAGGCGCAAACTAAGTTGCGCCTTTGTTTTATTCGTCAATGGCTATTATTTTTTGCGACAGTATTCAGCAATGATATACATAGATTGGCCATTAGCTTTACCAGAGATCAACTTAGGATCGTCGCTTAAACTGATACCGCGAACCACAGTACCCTGTTTAATGACTTGGCTTGAGCCTTTGATAGGGAGATCTTTAATGATGGTAACGTCGTCGCCTTTTTTCAGTTCTACGCCATTCACATCACGAGGCTTTTCTGCATCATCATCCATACCAATTTCAGCCCATTTTGCAGCTTCTTCTTCAAGATACATCATATCAAGTAGGTCTTGAGCCCAACCCTCAGTGGCCGCAAGGCGCTTAAGTTGACGCCACGCCAGTACTTGAACGGGTTGCTCTTGGCTCCACATGCTGTCGTTCAAACAACGCCAATGGTTCACATCTACTGTTTCTGGGTTCTCAATTTGGCCTTTGCAGACATCACACAACATAACGGCATGGTCAACAGTAACCATAGTGTGTGGCGCTACCACAAATGGAGCTAATGGAGATTCTGATGAACAAAGCTCACATTTTGATTGGCTGCGTTCAAGTAAAGTTGCTTCAGTAGACATAGTACCCACCTTGTAAAAATATGTAAGCGCGTATTATCCACGTTACGACTGGAATTAAAAGGGGAGATGGCAAAAAGCTTGGTATTCGTGAGGGAATTGAACTAAGTCATCGTCAATAGTAAGAAAATGGGCATCGTGCTTTACGCTGTTATTGCCCAAAGGCATAATGAACGCCGTTTTTATGTTTGTATGTAGGTACCACTGTGGAACTCCTTTCCGCTCCATTTTTAGGAAAATCACTTCGTCTCGAAGGTTCAATGTCAGGCTGGCAGCAACTCTATTGGGATAATCAACTGGTCGCGCAATGCGATGCGACAGGGAATATCGAGGCGACAACGACCCATCGATTTCAGTTGTTAAGTGGTGAAACGCCGATCCAATGTGAACTAAATGTCGAGCTGAGTTGGCAACCTTTTAAACTTCGTTATCAAGCATTAGTTAATGGTGACATTGTCACGCAGGGCGAGCGTTCAGAAAAAGACATTGAAAAACAAACACCTTATAGCCCGCCAAAGCCGGAGCGACGTTTTAGCCTTATTGGTCTAGTCTCACTTGGTATGAAAGCACTGAAAAGTGCCAAGCTGATTAAAGTTGTTCTGGCGTCAGCAAGTATCGCAGCCTATTCGTGGTTATTTTCCTTCCAGTTTGCTATGGCGCTTATTGCCTGTTTGGTGTTCCATGAATTTGGCCATATCAAAGCGATGAAGTATTTTGGTATGAAGACTAAAGGCATTTATCTCATTCCATTTCTTGGTGGCTTGGCATTAAGTGATGAAAAAATCAATACACGTTGGCAAGATGTAGTGATCTCAATTATGGGGCCATTTTTTGGTTTGCTGCTCTCGGTTGTGCTGGTTGTCGTGTACTGGATCACAGGAGAGATATTTTTTGCCGGCCTTGCTGTTTTTAATGCCTTTCTCAATCTCTTCAATCTATTGCCTATATTGCCGCTTGATGGTGGTCACGTGTTAAAAAGCATCAGCTTTTCTATGAACAGCACTTTGGGGATTGCGTTGTGTGCTCTTGCGGCGATCGCTGGTGTCATTTTGAGCTATTGGCTTGGATTAACCTTGTTCGGCTTTTTATTGATTATGGGCAGCATTGAAATTGTGATGGAATGGAAGCAGCGTCATCAAAGTCATTTGCTACCTCTGAATCGATATGGACAAATTGTAGCTTCACTTTGGTATGTCAGTTTAGTGGCTGCACTTATCGCTATTATTTGGGGTTTTGCAACGACAGGGGATGAGCTGCTACAACTGCCATTACGCATTTTAGGTACTTGATTCGGTACGTTGACACTTGTAAGCCATGTATCAGAGCACTTTTTGTGCTCATCTTTAATCTTTAAGTGCAAAGATGACATCTTTGTATGAAGAGGCTTCTTAGCACCGATAAACTGCTAATGACAACACTGCAGTTAATATTTATGAGCGATCGGATCTGTCTCGAAAATGTGTAGTTGGCAGGATCTCAATCGCTGGAACTGACTGATTACTCGCTGCAAGTTGTTACTGTTTAAGTATAGAATGAATCTCTTTTACGATGAATGAGACAAAAAAGCATGGATATTTGGAAGAAGCCTATCGATTTAATAACGTTAAACGCCACCTCCAAAAACACCTTGATAGAGCATCTCAATATTATTTATACCGATTATACTGATCACTCTTTGTCTGCGACCATGCCTGTTTGTCACTTTACCCATCAGCCGCTTGGTATGCTGCATGGTGGCGCCTCGGTGGTACTTGCGGAAACCCTAGGTTCAGTTGCCGCGAACTTCAGTGTGGATCAAGAACACTATTGTGTAGGGTTAGACATTAATGCTAATCATGTTCGCGCCATGCGAGAGGGGATGGTTATAGGAACAGCGACACCTATCCATCTTGGTATTTCAACGCAAGTATGGCAAATCAATATCACTGATGAGCGCGAACGTTTGGTGTGCACCAGCCGTTTGACGGTCGCAGTACAAAAAATTCGTAACCGTTCTCAAGCTATCAAGGTTGATTTATAAAATGGTGATTGAATTTTCAGGTGGAAAAATCATCGTAACACCCCATGAATTAGTGGTACGAGTATTGGGTGATCTCGCCATCACGCTACAAGCCCAAGCCGATGCTGTTCAGCTCATTGGGAGAGGGGCGAATGTCATCTCTGTAAATTGCTCAGAAAGTAAATGGTCGATTAAGTTGGACAACGAAGAGCAAATTCAGCAACTTTCTCAACAACTCGGCTGTAATATTCTTTAAACAGTGATTAAGACTATTGCATAACCAATATAAAATGAGGAAACTATCTCTGTTTTTTATAAACTGAGATTTCCTCTTTATGAGTAGCCCACGACTTCGCGTTCAATTTGAATCCTTATTTGAGCACTTTAACGGCCAAGATGTTGGTGTCCAGCTAGAAGAGATCACCGAGATCCTTTTCTGCACACGCCGTAATGCGCGTATTGTTCTAAATAAAATGGAGGATGAAGGCTGGATAGAATGGCGTCCTGCGGCGGGGCGTGGAAAATTATCCGATCTCATTTTTAAACGTAGTCGCAGTGATGTCAGTGAAAACCTTGCGCGTCGATACTTAGATGAAGGTAAAATTGGCCATGCATTTTCAGTACTGGATCAAGATGCGGCGAAACTGACGCAAGTGATCCAAAGCTATCTTGGTGTTCAGCATCAAGAAGGTCTGCAAGTCATACGGTTGCCTTATTATCGCCCGCTTTCAATGCTAAACCCGCTAAAATCCATGCGTCGATCTGAGCAACATATCGTAATGCAAATTTTTAGTGGGCTAACGCGGCTAGATGAATATGAACAGCTGCAGCCAGATCTCGCTCATACATGGGAATCGGTGACAGCAACACATTGGCGTTTTTATCTTCGCCCAGGGGTTCGTTTCCACAATGGTGATTTGCTTACCACCGACGGTGTTATCCAAAGTTTGTGGGAATTGCGATTTCTGAATTTATTCTCTCATCTTGATAGGATCAGCTCGCCCTCCAATTGGGTTATCGATATCTTTTTACAAAAAGCGGATAGTCGCTTACCGCTTCTTTTATCTGAGTCATGTGCCAAGATTTTACTACCAGAGTCCAATCGTAGTGATAATTTTGATTTAATGCCGATTGGTACTGGCCCTTACAAAGTCATTTTAAATGATGAAAAACGCTTAGTTTTGCAAGCGTTTGATGGATATTTTGGATTTAGGCCTTTGTTAGACCGGGTCGAAGTGTGGGTGATTGACGAAGTACATTCTTCGATGGTTTTTCCTAGCTTATCGCATCCGATAAAAACAAAGCGAGGTTCATTTACAGAAGACGTGGATCTTGATCCTGGCTGTACTTACTTGTTACTCAATCGAAAAAATGGCGTCGCCGCGGATGTAAATTGGGCTCGCTACCTCACCAATAAGCTCAGTACTCTCAACCTATTTCGTCAATTACCAGAAGACAAAGTGGTCGAGTTGGGGGTGTTACCTGCCTATGGCCTGAAACCGGGCTGGTATCATCAGTCATCGGGAGATGTTGCCACCACACCGCCGGGCGAGCGTTCGATCACCATTGCATATCATGCTCAACATCCTATGTTTCCAAGCTTAGTGAAAACAATACAACAGCTATTAAAAGAAGATGGAATTTCGGTGGAGCTTGTTAAATATGATTTGACGGTTGAAGACACCGATGCTGTCGATGTTTGGGTCAAACCGATGGGAATTGCCAACCATAGAGAAGATGCGTTAGCAGGATGGTTACTTGATTACAGTGATATCGAGCATTTAAGCCGCGCTGAAGATTTTTCGTATTGGTGCCAGTTAGTGGATGAATGGCGCGCCGATCCAAATGCTATATTTCCGGCCAAAGAGATTGGCAAGTCTTTGATAGAAAAACAGCAAATTATCCCGATGTTCCACTGTTGGTTAGGGATAAGCAAAGATCAATGTGGTGCATTACAAAACGCGAAATGCAACGCGTTAGGCTGGTTTGATTTTAGCAATGTTTGGGTTAAACCAGAGTTATAACAAATTACAGTGATACCCAAACGACTTGGAGTTACAAGTAGGCGACTTGTCAGTGGCCGATAAAATAAGCTAAGACTAAACAGCAGAATCTAAATTATCCGTTGTTGCCGTCATTTCTGGCGGCAACAAGTATCAAGAATTATGACGTTGGTTTGATTACGCCGCAGCTAACAATTTCTGCTGATGAGCCAAGTATTCATCGTACGTTCCTTGGAAGTAGACCAACTGTTTGTTTTTCACATCAATGATCGAAGTGGCCAGCGAAGAGACAAACTCGCGATCGTGGCTAACAAAAATCAGTGTCCCCGTGTAGGACTTTAACGCGTTATTGAGTGCTTCAATCGCTTCCATATCCATGTGGTTGGTTGGCTCGTCCATGATCAGCACGTTGATATCTTGCATCATTAGTTTGCCAAATAGCAGACGGTTCTTCTCACCACCCGAGCAGTTTCTTGCTTTCTTATTCACATCATCAGCTGTAAAGAGTAGTCGGCCAAGAATGGCACGCACCATCAAATCATCATGTTTTACTGTGCGCCACTGCGAGATCCAATCAAAGATAGTCAGATCGTTATCAAAATCGACAGTACTGTCTTGAGGGCAATAGCCAATGGAGGCGTTCTCAGACCATTTCACCACACCTTGGTTGGCCTGCAGCTCTTTGACTAAGCAGCGTAGAAAGGTCGTTTTACCGACGCCGTTTTCACCAATTACCGCCAAACGCGAGCCCGCCTCAAGCAGCAGATTACCACCGTTGAAGAGCTGTTCATCGTCAAAAGCGTGGCCGAGATTTTGTAGTTCAAGTGCAAGACGATGCAGTTTCTTACCTTCACCAAAATCAATCGAAGGACTGATGCGGCTTGAGGATTTCACTTCATCAAGCTTGATCTTGTCCATTTTTTTTGCGCGTGAGCTAGCCTGTTTTGCTTTTGAAGCATTGGCACCAAAGCGGTTAACGAAGTCTTGCAGTTCGTTGATCTCGGCCGCTTTTTTCGCGTTGCCAGAGAGTAACTGCTCTCGAATCAAGCTTGACGCTTCAAGAAAATACTCATAATTACCCGGATAAATACGCAGTTCACCGTAATCAATATCAGCCATATGGGTACACACTGAGTTCAAAAAGTGGCGGTCATGGGAAATAATGATCATGGTGCATTTACGCTGATTAAGTTCTTCAGCCAACCAACCAATGGTGTGGATGTCTAAGTTGTTGGTTGGCTCATCGAGCAGCAAAATATCTGGGTTGGCAAACAAGGCTTGCGCCAACAAAACGCGCAGTTTCCAACCAGGAGCCACTTGTTGCATCAAGCCAAAATGAAACGATTCCTCAATACCCGCTTTTAATAAAATATCACCCGCGCGACTTTCGGCGGTGTAACCATCCATTTCAGCGTATTCGCTCTCAAGCTCGGCGACTTTCATGCCGTCGGCTTCGCTCATCTCGGCTAATGAATAAATGCGGTCACGCTCTTGCTTGATCTCCCACAGTTTACGGTCACCCATAATCACGGCATCAATTACCGTGTATTGTTCGAACGCAAACTGATCTTGGCTCAGCACACCCAATTTTAGCCCTGGTGTAATGGAGACGTTGCCTGAGCTGGGAGTTAACGCGCCACTCAAGATCTTCATGAACGTCGATTTACCACAGCCGTTAGCGCCAATCAAACCGTAGCGATTGCCGTTACCGAATTTTGCAGAAATGTTTTCAAATAAAGGCTCAGCGCCAAATTGCATGGTGATATTTGCGGTAGAGATCAAGAGAGTTTTCCTAGGTATTCAGTTTAGCGAATCAGTGATGTGCAGACGCCAAATCAACAGAACATAAACAATGGTTAAATAGGCGGCGAATTATACAGAGTTATTACAAAAAGAACAGATGTGAGAGATAGCTCACAGACGGAAATTGCTCAACGTCGAATTGCCTATCGTTATTGGGGAGAAATGGGTGAATAAAAAACACGCTTCACCACATTTTACAGAATGCAGACTAGTATATGCACATTAACTTTTATCATTAAAGGGATTTTAACAAGGTGCCACCAGCTCACTGTAGCCCGTTTGATTATCAAATTCTCGCTCAAACACTAAGTCAGGGTAGGAATGTAAAATCAGCTCTGCGGTAGTATTGACAAGACAACCATCCAAAAGATGACCACCGATCACTTTGCCTGTTTTATCTGCAACCGCAATGTGCAAGTGTTGATGAGATGCGGTTAGCGTGCCAATCAAAGAGACAATTTCAAATGCATCAACAAGGTGTAGCTCTGAAGAGCCATCAGCGAGGCGGATTCTCACTTCAGATAGGCACCCGACACAAGAAGCGATGTTACCCGCTTGTATATTCTCTTGCTTTATCAACGCGGCAATGGATTGCTTTAAGTCGTGGCCTTTTATTAAGCGAGACACTGTCACTTTTATCATGGAGAATTCGTTATAAAATTATGGTTATGTTTAGTTTATCGTACATGAGAGTTTACGTCTAAAGAGATTACTGCTTATATATCCTTGTTGATACACAAAGTGGCAATTTTGCTATTTGCTTAAATCCGTTGAGCAACGTCCATCATTTCGCCGAGGAGCCTAAGAATGATTGAACTGTATACCGCCGCAACGCCGAATGGTCAGAAAATCTCCATTGCATTAGAAGAAATGGGGTTGCCATACAAGGTCAACGCTTTTGATCTTTCAACCAATCAGCAAAAAGAGCCTGAGTTTACGGCCATCAATCCGAATGGACGCATTCCCGCAATTGTAGATAAAGATAACGATGATTATCCAGTATTTGAATCTGGGGCAATTTTGCTTTACTTAGCAGAAAAAACGGGAAAATTTCTGCCCGTAGATCCGAAAGCCCGCTCTCAAGTGATCCAATGGTTAATGTTTCAAATGGGAGGCGTAGGGCCGATGATGGGACAAGCGAACGTCTTCTTTCGTTACTTTCCAGAAAAAATACAACCTGCCATTGAGCGTTACCAAAAAGAAGGGCGACGTCTATTTGAAGTCATGGATAGCCAATTAGAGCATCACCGTTATCTTGCGGGTGATGAATATACCATCGCCGATATCGCAACATGGCCATGGGTGAGAATTTACGAATGGAGTGGCATTAATATTGACGGGCTCGAGCACCTACAACGTTGGTTGGCGGAAATCGCGCAACGCCCTGCAGTGATTAAGGGGCTTACCGTGCCACCACCAAGTCAAGAAAGCGATGAACAGCGAGCGGAACGCATTCAGAAAATGGTGACAAGGTAACCTGAGTGATGTGTGTATGACAAAACGGTGGGCTTATCAGTTCAGTTGAAGTATTTAACTGTGGTTCCTAATTTGTGCATTTAGCATTACACTGCGTGAAAATTCGTGATAAGAAAAACGTAATGATTAACGATAAAGACACATTAGAAAACGAAGAAATTGAAATAGAGGCGATTGGTATTGAAGTTTCGTCGCAACCTATTGAGCTTTATAAGGTGCTAAAGATTGCTAACCTAGTGGATGGTGGCGGGCAAGCAAAATTCCTGATTAGCGATGGTTACGTGGCAGTCAATGGAGAACTTGAAACTCGAAAACGACGTAAAATGTACAATGGGGATTTTCTTGAATTTAACCAGGAGTACTACGTTGTATTGTGTGATCAACCCGTGACTGAAGTACCTGAAACTGATGTGACGTCGGTAGTGGCAGCAACAAATGTGCCTAAGCCGAAGCAAAAGGCGTCAAAAACCAAACCGGCTAGAAATAAGCCGACGACCACAAAGAAAGAGAACTCCGATGCACCTAAAAGCAAAGATGCTGAAAGTGGCCGTAACTCAATAGACTTTTTCTAATTTTCTGTTTTTTAATGATCTGATAAATAGACGGGAGCGATATGGCTCCCGTCTTTTATTCAGCGCCATTCGTCATTTGTCGTCGAACCGCTATTTAACCCATTAGGATCATCATCAAAAGGGTGTTGTGCCTTATACAGTAACACTTCCAACTGATGTTCTAACTGATTGACTGTCTCATAGTCACCTTCAGAACAGGCTACATAAATTTGTTGTTCTAGTGCTTCAATGCTGTCGCGTATGGTCATTTGGCACCTCTCATCTCACCCATTAAAGGTGACTTTTATATGTTTTCAAATCTATTGTAGTCAAGTAAACCAGATTCGACAGGTTGATTTTTTCGATACCATGCATGAACTTTATCGCTGAACGGCCAAAACTTCGAAGAACTGCGGCGAATAGCGAACCTATCGAGCAACTTAACGTAGTCCTGCTCATTTTGCATTTTACTCAATAAGATCACCAATTCTTCAATCTCGTGTTCATGCAGTGACAGATAAGCAGAAGGGTAACTGCCAATGACACCTCTCACTAGAGTCAAACCATCATTCGCTGGGTCACGGTTGCTTTGTTCATCAAATAGACTTGAAATATTGAGATGGGCGTTATTGTGCAACAAAGTAAAAAGTTGATCCTCTCCGTTTTCTGCCGTGATCATCAACATCATAATTTGTGGCACAGCCAGCAACCCTTCGCCTTTGATCTTATTAATGCTATTTAACATCTGTTCACTGCGCTTTGAAAAACCAGTGTCAATTATCGAATAACGATTTGATAACACAGGTTGAAGCTCAGACTTCAAAAGATCAAACAACTCAGATTTTGGATCTTGCGTGTGGTAAACAATACTGGTCGGTTGATCAAAAGGGGCAACGTTACGTTGCAAAAAGTCACTGAGTTGAGTGCTTTGATTTTGATACCAACTTGACTGCTCTTGGTGCCTTATCTCTCTAGGCAGCAGAGAGACAAAATTACTTTCACCTTCAAGACGCAGAAAATCCATAAACATGCGAGTAATGAGCTGGTGGCCGAAATTGCCGTAAACATCAAAACCCGCCACCAGTAAATAATGGATTCTTTCTAGTAGCGCATAGTCTAAAACCCATGCTGTTTTGGGTTTTTCTCCCACCAAACCTTGCACTACCGATGCACTATCGAAATGCCTAAAAATAGTCAGTGCCGCATTCGGG
>NZ_NDIM01000134.1:0-9592 GCF_002241375.1 Vibrio sp. V19_P1S1T109
CGTCCAATAAGTGTGAGTCCGTCATATATTCACCTAGCCAAGTTAATAATTAATTTTTCTTTAATGTCACAGCCACGCGGCCAATGACTTTTATATCTTCCTCTGCCACTTCTACGGTGGCATTGCCGAACACAACGGCGAGTTTATTAGGAAGCCTTTGAATATGGTTGATCGACATTCGGCCATTCATATCAATTAGGTATTCACCGCTTACCGCATCATTCTGATTTTTATCTACAAGAAAGCGGCCATCGTTCGTTTCGATTTCTATCGTGGTTAACGAATCAAGGTTCCAACTGTTGAAGATGCGCACCGCATAGGGAATTTCGCCCGTATCCAAAAGCTGCCCGTTTGAAAGGCAGAAGCTTTTTAGAATCACAGTTGAATGCTGTGGGTTTGAAAAAGAGGAACTGCTTGGAATGCTATAGCTTGCGCGTAAATCACCAACAGCACCAAGTTCATTTGGTTGGTCTGATTTCAAAGCAAGTTCTTTCATGGGGATATTCTTAGCTAAATGAATTCTCACCATGAGCTCATGTGAGGTTCTATCGTGCGCATTCCATGTCGTAAATGTCGATTTAGGGACATCCAAAACATCACCCAACTCTTCGAGGTTGCGGCATTTAAGAACTCGTTTGAGGTTATCAGTAAATTCTCGCCCTTTAAGGTACTCGAATGGCATGATTTTATTGTTTTTATTCATAGCTAAATAAGACCTAATGTGACAAAGATCTCAAATAAACATCAAGATACCCAAATAAGACCTTGAAAGAATGTCAAATGAGATCAATAATCCTTGTGTGTTCAACATTAAAGCGCCGTTTCTCGCAAAGAACCGCTCTAATTCAACCGTTAAGGATATCACCATGGCAAGCGTACAGATAGCAGTTGATGCTGCATACGTCACAAAAGCAGAGTTTCTACGCCGCACAGGCATTAAACCACGCACTTTCGATAAGTTGTTGTCTGACGGCGACATCCCTATCCGCGAAAAACAAGGCACCCAACGTTTAGTGTTGGTCAACATGGTTAAGTGGGCTGAAGAAGCCGCGCTACAGCAGGTTTAACCATGCGCCTTTCTTCCCTTGTACCCACTAAAACCCACTGCCCGAAATGGCTACACGTGTTCGCACTTGTCGTCATTTTCGTGCCGCCGTTCTTCGCTTAGGAGATTGTCGAACATGGACGCAAACACAACCATGTGCGAATTACGTGAACGCAAACAGCAATCTTACAACGCTGTTTGTTGTGATTTCGCCGTTAACCACAATATGGAATCGCTCGCCAAACGCATTGGCATAAGAAGCGGAACCATGTTGCGGAACAAGCTCAACCCAGAGCAACCGCACGTACTCAACCCTGTAGAACTGGCTTTGCTGTGCAAAGAGTCGGGTGATTACAGCATCCTAAACACCTTGCTGGGTGATTTGGGCGTGGTAACGGCATCGGTACCCGTGGAAGAACAAGCGAAAAGCCTTGTTGAACGCATTCTTGAACACTCGAACCTTGTGGGCCAGCTTTCTGGCAGCGTGTTAGCACTTAGCCACGAACACCGCTACCCGCGCAGCCAAAAGCGCAAAACCTTAGCCACCGCCCAGGCGGCGCTTGGCAACCTCGTTTTGCTGATATCCGATTTAGAAAAACGCACCACAGGCGTATCACCTTTGCTGAGCATGGGTGTTGATTTCGTGATGAACGGTGCAGCCATCCCCGGCTTAGCATAGGAGAAACCACCATGTCAGTTGCAATCCAAAACTTTGAAACCGCATGTCACCAACCTTGCCCGGACATGCCGCACCACAGCCTTAACGCTACGCAAAAGCAAAAGGGGCTAGCTTGCCTGCAACGCGTTCGCGCAGAGCTGCGCGAAAAGCTGCTTGAGCCATTGCGCAAAAAACGCGCAGAGCTGATCGAAAAAGCCAACAGCGAAGACACAACGCAAATGAAGCGCACGCTCATCGCGCAAGAAATCAACCGCCTAGATATGAAAGCGCAACGCATTTTAGACCGTTGGTCGTAACCCAGTTTTAAACGAAATACAGCCTAGCCAAGGCGTCTTTGCCCTCTCGATTTCTGCGGATTGAGGGAGGGCTTTTTTTACATCGATAAGCGTAGGAGCTTTGAAAATGAGTGAAACGAATGAGGCGCGTGAAGCGCTAAAAGTTGCAAAAGAATCCGTTGCTATTGCAAAAGAACTTAACGAAGACACCCGCGAGCAATTGCGACAAACCCGTGAAATGCACGAGATGATGTTAACCAACCAACGCCGTGTTTGCATGGCGTTCAGCTCGTTGTTACCACAGCCAATTCGTATTGAATTCACGCCCCCACTGACAAGCGATAAAATTAAAGATGAAGCACAACAAATTAGCAAAGCGATTGCTAACCGCGATATCTACGATGTTATCCACGCCATCAACGTGTTAGCGCTGTCGAACAATGATGTGATCCAAGTGTTTACTGACCTAGATTGTCATTCGAATTCGTTCAGAGTTTGGGCGGTTCATATTAGCACTGACTGGAGTGATGAAGAGTCGAAAAAAGAAAGGCTATTAAATGAGGACGTCTATCTTTCCATCGAACCTAACCCGCTTAAAAAACTCCTTTTCATCGAAAGCCAATTAACCGAACTCATCATAGAAGCGCGTGAAGCCTCTGAAACAAAAGCTGAGGTGGGAGCATGAGCAAGATAACCGTATCCAAGCCAGTGAAGCAGTTATTAGACGATGTAAAAAACGCACGTCAAAAACGCCAAGAGCTAACCGATCAGCATTCAGAAGCTATGCGAGAAGAAAGAGCCGTATTAGATGAATTATCTAATCTATTGCATTCAAAAGCCTCCAAGTCTGATGAATTTGCAGATTTATTTTTTTCTGAAGCGGGTGTTTTGTACGAAGGTCTCTCTTTCATTTTTGATGACGAAGGTGGACTGATCGTTACGGACGGGCCTTTCGTTGTGGAGGCTGAATAATGGCCAACATCATCACGGTTCACAAAGAAGAACTGGAAGTGATCTTGCGTCATGAAGGGTTCACTACTCGCAAGATAGAACAGTTCTTCCGTGTGTTTAACGTTATCGAATCAAGCCAAGGGCCAATGCTCGAACTCGATTCAACGCGCGCCATGCTCGTTAACGTTAACGGCACAAAACAAGGCTTATGTCTTGAAGACTTCATCACCGCTTGGTGGTGCTTTTGGATTGTTGTTTTCAACCAATCCACCGACAGTGATATGTCACACCAAGCCCTAGGCGCAATCCGCGCACTTTTCTTTGTTTCCGCATGCAACCGCAGCACAAGCCAACACGCATCAATGCAAATGTGGTGGCGTGACTGCGAACCCATCCACGGCCACCCAACCTTAGAGGCAATGTGATATGAGCAACCAAGCCACGCACTGCATTTGCCGCCACTGCCACCGCATCGTTAATGACCTGCTTGTTGAAAAAGACAAGCACGGTTTCAACGTTTGCGTTATTTGCCGCCAATTATCGAAAGGGAACAAGCCATGCAATACGCCGCAGTGATGCTCTGTGCCGATGGCGGCATAGTTCGCCATGAAGAAACGTTTGAGCCTGCCAACGTGCAGGTAGGGGATTTTGAATCAATGGACGCGGCCATCGACCAAGCCTGTTTAGACCTTAACTGCACACACCTGCACAAAGGGGTGATCAGCAAAGGCAAAAACAAAGGCGGTTTTATGGTGGTGACTACTCAAGAGTTGGGGGAAGTATGAAAGAAACTCTATGCCCACACTGCCCAGCGGTGATCAAAGAAAGCGACACCACCTGCACAAGCTGCGGCATGCCAGTTAATCAGAAACACGAGGGGGAAGTATGAAAGAAGAAATCTTAACATTAAGTTCAATGATTGAAGATTATGAATGTCAGTGTATTCGTGAGTGCGGCTCGTTGACTGTTGCTGAGCAATTATTTAACCGTCATTACCCGAATAAATCTAAGCTGAGTTTCGCATATTTTGAATGCTTAAAAGCCGCCATGAAGTCTGGCGGCTCATTGGATGTTGCTGATGATGAGCTTAAAAAATGTCTCCGTCGTTACTCTCTGAATAAATCGCGACGAACCCTGCGTGAGGAGGGTTATCAAGCCGATTAACCATGAGCCAGTCTGTTAATTCATCGTCTAGGTCTTCAAGTGCTTCATGACCATAAACCGTGATGGTTCGGTAGTGAGTGTTGTCACTACCAAGGATGGCGACTTTATATTCTGGAAGGTGTTCATTTGATTCATAGTTTTCGATGAAATCAATGAGTGAATCATCAAATGAAAGAAGGTTATCAGTTTTGTAAAGCTTTGTTTTCATAAGGTGCCGTTGAGTTGAGAAGAATACAACTTATTTAATATCACAAGAAAGTACAAAAAGAGAAATAGCATGATTAATGAAGAACAAATTTTAGAGCGAATTGAATCGCTAGAGAGCAATGTCGCTCTTAGTTATTCAAAAGCGGGGCTCATAGCTCGTCCTGAGCTAGCTCTAAAGCAAATCAAAACAACAGCAGAATTAGATGGGTTGTACTTCTGCTTAGGGAAAAAGAGGCCGAGCTATGCATGTGATGAGCATTCGCAAGCGAGGTTTCGTTAGAGCCATATGTTAGCTTCATCACACTACCAACCCATAAGGCCACAACGCAACATATACATGCGCCCTCTCAATCCAATTGGTGAGAGGGACGCTTGTTTAGCTCATGGGTATCAGCCTGTTGTTATTGAGCCAGACGAGCAAAACTTTATTGAGCGAGATTTATATCAACTCAATCCAGATGATCACGCATGGAGAACCAGTAAAAAATACTTTAGTGATATGCCTATCTACATCACTAAGTATTTTGCAAAACGCTATAAATCTATTTTTTCTGAAAAAGGGAGAGAGGCAGCAAACACCTATCTTCGTGAAAAAATGGAACCAGCAATAGAGCGAGCAAGATTTGTGCTCGCCCAATACAGCCAACTGCCAACCACTCAAAAAATTACTTTGCTCAGCGAAGAAAACGACCTTGAGCAAAGCGATTTTCAGCACCCGCAACCAAAGCAAATCGGCTTTGATTTTGACCGCATCGAACAAAACGCCAAGCCAAGCAAAGAGCGCATCATTGCAGAGCTTGAGCGTGACGAGCTCAAAGAGATGGCATACAAGCTTTCTTGCATCATCAACAAAAAGAAAAGCGTGATCATGGAACAGCATCAACAAGAAACAGGTGAAGAAGTGGACGCCGCATTAATCATCGTTTACGAACTGCTTGCCCAGTTCGTGCGATCGCTTGGCATTAAGCCAGCGCGCAAATACAAGAAGCAAACGCCACTATCAGCCACGACCGATATTCTAAAAATGAGCGATGAAAAGTGGATACTCAATCGCTTAGTGCGTGTGCGTAAAATCATGCGTGAACACCTTGCCATTGCCATGGGCCAAGTGTCTAAACGTGCATCGGCTTACTGCTCATGGGATTGCCTGCGCGAACACAAAGAGCAAAAAGAGAAGAACTGGGAATTCATCAAAAACGGCATGTTGTTTGAAGAAGAGACGGGCGAAGAAGCCGAACTCATGGGCATGGTACTAAAAAGCATTTCTAACCCTGCCATTCTGCGCCATGAATTGATGGCGCGCTGCCGTGGCTATGAAGACATCGGTAATTTGCTCAACCTGCAAGGCATGTTCCTTACGCTGACCGCGCCGGGCAAATACCACAACAATTATCAAAACGGTGGTTTTATTAGCCACTGGAACGGTGCAAGCCCAAAGCAAACCCAAGACTACTTAAACAACGTATGGCAACGCATTCGCGCCAAACTTGGGCGTGAGGAAATCCGCTGGTTTGGCCTGCGCGTGGCCGAGCCGCACCATGACGGCACACCGCACTGGCATTTGCTGTTGTGGGTAAGGCCGCAAGATGCGCTAAGAGTTTCCGACATCTTCATTCGTTATGCAGTAAAAGCCGAAGCGATGGAGCTATTCGATAAGGCCGAGCTTTATTATCCGGTGAACTACAGCGCGCAAAGCTACGTGCTGTCGTATCAAGAAAGAATCGAAAAGGCCAACCGCTTCAAAGTGCCGACCAAACTTTATGCCAAGCATTACCCGTGCGCACTGGCTGACCTGCGCCCAGAAATCGAAATACCCGAGCAAGTCAAAGTGGCGACTATGCGAAACCAAGTCACGTCACTGAACATCAATTACAAAGCCCGTTGTGATGTGAAATTCATCGACCCAAGCCAAGGCACCGCAACAGGCTATATCGCCAAATACATTGCTAAAAATATTGATGGTTACGCAATGGATGATCTCGTTTCAGATGAAACGGGCAAAAGCGTGAAAGACATGGCGAAAAACGTCTGTGCGTGGAAATCCCGCTGGGCTATTCGCCAGTTCCAGTTCTTCGGCGGTGCGCCTGTTACCACTTACCGAGAACTGCGCCGCTACGCCAATTTAGATAAATCCAGCTTTATGGATTACCTAACCCAGTTATCGCGTGAAGAAATGTTAGAGATCTACAAAGAGATGGAGCGCAAGCCAAACAAGAAGTTTGTCGGCCCGCCAATTCCAGATGCTCTATTGAAAGATAAAAAGCGTTTTGATGCAAAGCGCCTGTTCGTGATGCTAAGCGAAAACTATCAACCGAGTATAGAGAACCAAAACGGCAGCGCCGTAGCCGCCATGGAAGCCGCCGATAAAGGGGATTTTCAAGGTTACATCATGGGCCAAGGTGGCCCGTTTGTAGCGCACAAAGACCTAACAGTGAAGAACGTTTACTTAGAGTTGCCGTTTGCCTCGCCGCATGGCGAAACCGTGCGCAAGCTAGAAGGGTTCGACGCTTCCGGCGTGATGGTAAAAACCCGCGTTAAGAATTGGACTATCACCAAAAAGCCAACCACTAAAACTCGCATTGAAAAAGAGTATGAAGTTTTCAAACCAACTGAGAATCCAAACACGTGGAAAATCAGCCGCAAACGCCTTAAGCCAAATGAGACAAACCAAGCTGAAGCGGGGGCTCTTGCTCTTTCTGGCGGCTCTGCCGCCTCTCGGAGTTCTGTCAATAACTGTACGCGGCCCCAAAGCGAACAGGTTAATAGTGATCACGATATAGAGTTAAGCCCGTTAGTTGAATATGAAATAAGTCGGTTAATAAATGAGCATGATTTAACCGAAAGTTTCAGGCAAAACCTGTTGAAAGGGCGTTGGTTAAGGGTAACGGAAGAGAAAAGCGTCAAGCTGCACATTGGCGATGGCGAAAGACGCCCAGACCAAATCGTATACCGCAATGAATTTAAGCCTGATTTAAGTTGGCTAGGCGAGAAAGCCGAGCCAGAGCCGGAAGTTATCCAACTGACGGAAGAAGATGATTACCCACAACCGGATTTATCTATCTTTGCCCACGACGTTCCTGCAGCAACAAGCTGGAGTGAGTACAAAGAAATGATAGAAGACTGGCCATTAGCGTAAGGATAAGAAAATGATACTACCAGGTGAAATTGTTGTAGATAACTTTGCAGGCGGCGGTGGTGCTTCCACTGGCATGGAACTTGGCCTTAACCGCCATATTGATATTGCGATAAACCACGATCCCGCAGCGATTGATATGCACAAAATGAATCACCCAGAAACGAAGCACTATTGCGAATCGGTTTGGGATGTTGATCCAGTCGAAGCATGCGAAGGGCGTCCGGTTGGCTTGGCTTGGTTCTCACCTGATTGCAAGCACTTTTCAAAAGCAAAAGGTAACCGACCTGTAGATAAAAACATTCGCGGCTTAGCTTGGGTGGCAATTCGTTGGGCCGCACTTGTGCCGGTTCGCATCATTATGCTTGAGAACGTTGAAGAGTTTATGACTTGGGGGCCAGTTGTTGAAGCCGAAGAAGGGAAGTTCAAACCATGCCCTGATCGAAAAGGTGAAACGTTCGAGGCTTTTGTAAAAGTACTTACTACTGGATTGGAGAAACAACACCCATCATGGGAAGAAATACGTTATGCACTAGGGGAAACCTTTCCGTATGAAAAACTTGAGAAAGGGCTTGGTTACAATGTCGATTATCGAGTTCTTCACGCTTGTGATTACGGTGCGCCAACCATTCGTAAACGCTTCTTTTTAGTCGCTCGTAATGACAATCAGCCAATCGCATGGCCAGCTCCAACGCACGGCCCGAAAGGTTCAGGACTCATGCCTTACGCGACCGCATCAGATATCATTGACTGGTCAATCCCTGTTAAATCAATTTTCGGACGAAAAAAACCACTTGCCGAAAAAACAATGGAGCGTATCGCAAAAGGTTTGGAAAAGTTTGTATTTGGTACAGATTCACCATTTGTTGTTAACGGCGAATGCGCATTTATTGCCAAGCACTATACAGGCGTTACTGGTTCAGATTTAAGAGAGCCATTAGCGACCGTTACAACGACTGATCATAACGCACTAGTCATGGCGTTCATGACAAAGTTCAGGTCTGGAAGCGTTGGTTATGATATTGAAACGCCAGTTCATACCATCACATCCGGTGGCGAACAAAAAAGACCTGGCACTGCAAACACCCAAGCTCTAGTAACAAGCCATATGGTTAAGCTTCGCGGCACAAATATCGGCCACGCAACAAATGAGCCACTACACACAATTTCAGCCGGCGGGTTACACCTAGGCGAAGTGAGAGCTTTCCTAATTAAGTATTACGGCACTAGCTTCGGTGAAGATCTTAAATCGCCAATTGGCACTGTAACCACAAAAGACCGTTTTGGTTTGGTCACCGTTCATGGAGAGCAATACCAGATCGTCGACATCGGCATGCGAATGCTTGAGCCTCATGAGTTATTTGCCGCGCAAGGCTTCCCTGCTGATTACAAAATTACTCATAACTCCCAAGGCAAGAAAATAAGCAAAGCAAGCCAAGTAGCAAGATGCGGTAATGCGGTATGCCCTCCGGTGGCTCAAGCGCTTGTTGAAGCAAATTTACAAATTAAAACACTAACAGTAGCAGCGTAGGGAACTTAAGCCATGAAACAAAACCATGAAATAGACCAAGAAACCGTTGATGTGGTTTCAAGTCAGTTAGAAGAAAAGTTTGAAGCGTTCGCCGCGAGTGCAGAGCTAAGCGACTTCGAAAAATTATTGGTATTAAAAAACCTCACTTCACGGATAGAAAACAGCATGGCCGTAAAAATGCAAGCCGCGGCGATGTTCAGTGTATTAACCAAGATAGGGAAATAGCCATGCAACTAATCACCGGAAAAACATACCACGCACATCAAGCGGCTTATTCATTTGAAGACCTAAACGGTGAAACAGTCACGTTCGACGAAGTGAACTTCAGCTTTACCGTATTAGAAAAGCCAAAGAAAGTAGTCGCCAATGATGGCGCAACGAAAAAAGTCATCAAACTACCCAAACACCTAGCCGCGCCAAAGTGGCATTGGGTACTCAATGAAACTAAAAACATTCTGCACTGGCTCAATGTTGAAGTTTATGAAATTTCAGGAAAAGAGGTGATGTGATGGAAAAATCAATGAAGAGCCTAGTTAACGCGATGGAATTCATCGTGACTTTCTTTGTCAGTATGGGAGAAGATGAAAAATTATATGTAGTACTAGAT
>NZ_NDIM01000103.1:0-9501 GCF_002241375.1 Vibrio sp. V19_P1S1T109
ATATAGAATAGGCGCCAATCACTCGATTCCGACTATCGATGATAGGAATCATAGGCAAATGACTGTCTAATAATAACTTTCTAGCTTGAACCTTATCCATTAAGGCCGATACGGCAATATCGCTTTTGTGCATAATATCTTTCATGATGATATTCATCTGTGATACCACCACCTTGCTTAAATAAACAAATCCTAAGTATTCACCTGCATCACCAGAGATAAAGATAAGGTTTAAACGCTTATCGGTTAAGGACGATGAGCGTAGAATCGCAATCACCGCCTCTACAGATAGCGATGCGCCTACACAAATAAAGTTGTTATCCATTTCGGTTTGAATAGAGTGAGCAGCAGGTAGCCGGTTGCCCATAGCTAATGATGTGTTGTACATAACCATCTTTGTATCTCCTTGAAACTATCAAGGCAAAGAAACCAAATTATGCAGAAAATCCACGTAACTGAGCTGCAATAAGCTTATACCATCAAGCTCAAGCATTCCCCGCCTTGAACAAGCAAGTTAGGAGAAGATAAAGTCAGTCAAATAGAGAAGCCGTGTACTTGCGAAAGTTCTAGCGGTGTACAGATGACATGCAAGAAATTCAAAAGCATTCACGCTCTAGCCAGTAGAAACGCTGTATTGAATAAATCATATGATCGACTTAAACAAACACGATACTCTATAAAAAGAGTGTGATATTGACAGGAGAGAACAAGAAAAGGAGCTTCGTTAGTATGAATACCAACTTAGCAAAAGCGAGGCTTTAAATGAAAAGTTGGCAACAAAACGTAGGCTTTTCTACTAACCAGAAAATACCACACTTGGATAATCGACTACTCGACGAGTCCATAGGTTTCTATTGCACCTCTAAAAAGTTAATAATAAGTATGCTTTCTCAGCGCGGTTATCCTAACGCAGATAAAATAATGGTCAACCAAAACAATCGAACAATGTTCATTTTTTACAATACCATGACAATACAAAGTAGCATCCAAACCTGTTCTAATATTTAGGCCACAAACTTTAGCATCGTATATTTATTATAAATACACAAAATGCCACTTATATTCATAGGAGTAATTAAACCATTAACGGAAGAATTTATCTTAAGACATCAATCACGAGTATTCCACTCACGCTAGGAAGAGCTAACAATAAAAATGAATTTTATGATTGATGCTGAAACGAACAACGTTCAGCATCAGCACCACTAAAAAGGAGCAAATGCTCCCTTATGTGTTTTTTGCTAATTTGTTAATGACTCTTCTAGCGCCCGTAAGCATAAGGCCACGTTTTCACTGCGCGCCCCATACCCCATTAGACCAATACGCCACGCTTTACCCGCTAAAGTGCCAAGGCCTGCGCCGATCTCCAGGTTGTATTGATTGAGCAAATGCGCTCGCACTTTAGCCTCATCAACCCCTTCTGGAATATAGATCGCATTCAATTGCGGTAAACGACAATCTTCAGCAACGACAAATTCAAATCCTAATTTTTCTAAGCCCTGCTTTAATTTGTCATGCATCACACGATGACGTGCCCAAGCCTGCTCTAGACCTTCGTTTCTCAACACCAGTAAGGCTTCATGCAATGCGTACAAACTGTTAACTGGCGCAGTGTGGTGATAACTGCGTTTGCCTGCACCGCTCCAATAACCAAGCACTAAGCTTTGATCTAAAAACCAGCTTTGAACGGGGGTTGTGCGAGATTGAATTTTTTCAATCGCTTGCGCTGAAAAAGTCAGTGGCGATAAACCCGGAGGGCACGATAAGCACTTTTGGCTCCCAGAATAGACGGCATCGAGCTGCCATTGATCCACATAAAGTGGCACGCCGCCTAAGGATGTCACTGCATCTACAATACTCAGCATGTTGTTTTGCTTAGCCAGCAAACCTAATGCTTGCGCATCACTCAATGCACCAGTTGACGTTTCTGCATGGACAAACGCGAGAATTTTAGCATCAGGGTTAGCCTGTATGGCTTGCTCGACTTTATCGAGCGAAACGGGGGCTCCCCACTCATCATCCACCAGCACAGCCTCTCCGCCACAGCGCACTACATTCTCGCGCATACGCTCGCCAAAAACGCCATTGCGACACACGATGACCTTATCTCCCGGCTCAATCAGGTTGACAAAGCACGCCTCCATACCAGCGCTGCCCGGTGCGGAAACCGCGATGGTAAACTCATTTTCCGTTTGAAAAGCGTATTTAAGCAGCTGCTTTAGCTCATCCATCATCTGGATAAAAAGCGGATCTAAGTGGCCAACAGTCGGCCTGCTCAGCGCTTGTAATACTTGGGGGTAAATATCTGACGGGCCTGGCCCCATCAAAATTCGCTGGGGTGGGTTAAAACTGGTAATGGACATAGTTGCTCCTTGCTTGCGGCCAAATACGAATACCCAGAGTAAAACAAATCCGCTGATGCAACAATTCGACCGAAGTCTAGAGGTCAAACCAGTGTCACACTCTGGTTAATTTTATTTTACATTTGGACTTAATTAGCGATTGACATTAACAGTTCAAAAACGTTCAATGAATGAGCTATCTAGCAGAAGAGGAGCACTGCCCAGGCAGATGTTTTGTGGAGCCTCAACTCCAATACAAAACATTAATGGGGAGCAGTGCCGAGATAAACCAAGGTTGTGGATTTGGTTTATCGGTTGAATGGGCTGAATCCCTTCAACTGTCATCAGCAACCCTGATGAAGAGCTTCTGAGGTAAACCAATCATAAAAACACCTCTTTATTTGCTCTAGAAAAACTCTCTTCAAACATTGGACGTTGGTACACCAACACTATTTTTATTTCAGGAAGTCGTGGGAGAAATGCCGTGAGCGCATTCAATGTCGCCAAATTTGGCGGAACAAGCGTTGCTAACTTTGAAGCAATGAGTCTTTGTGCCGCTGTGATCGAAAATAATCCAGAGACCAAATTAGTCGTGAGCAGTGCCTGCTCTGGCGTGACGAATTTATTGGTTGAATTAGCCAATGGCGTACAAGATGCCAATCAACGCTTAAGTATTATCAAACAGTTAGCTGATATTCATCATGCGATTATTGATAAACTTGCCGACCCGCTACAAGTTGAAAAAGAGGTACACTCAATTTTAGATATGGTGGCCAGTGTCGCAGAAGCGGCCTCTTTTCAAGCGAGTAAAAAGCTGACCGATCACTTAGTTGCTTGTGGCGAGTTAATGTCGACCTTCATTCTGACGCAATTACTGCGTGAACGTGGCATGGATGCGATCCGTTTTGATATTCGAGAAGTGCTGCGTACTGATGACCACTACGGTCGGGCGGAACCGCAATTAGAGCAGATCCAGCAATTAGCCCAAGAGAAGTTAACACCACTTTGCCTGCAACACGTAGTGGTA
The DNA here is from genome assembly GCF_002241375.1 of Vibrio sp. V19_P1S1T109. Classification (NCBI taxonomy): domain Bacteria; kingdom Pseudomonadati; phylum Pseudomonadota; class Gammaproteobacteria; order Vibrionales; family Vibrionaceae; genus Vibrio; species Vibrio sp. V19_P1S1T109. The sequence continues at coordinate 3,370 of NZ_NDIM01000103.1, forward strand.
ACTCAAGGTTTCATCGGCGCTGATGAACAAGGGAATACAACCACATTGGGCCGAGGCGGCAGTGATTATTCTGCGGCCTTGATCGCCGAAGCAGTACAAGCTTCTGGCTTAGAAATTTGGACTGATGTACCGGGGATTTATACGACCGACCCACGCATTGCGCCTAAAGCCGCTCCGATTGCGGAAATAAGCTTTAGCGAAGCATCGGAGATGGCAAACTTTGGCGCTAAGATTTTGCATCCATCGACGTTGCTGCCCGCGCTTCGCCACGATATCCCTGTGTTTGTCGGCTCCTCAAAAGAGCCTGAAAAAGGCGGCACTTGGATCCGTAAACGTGTGGAAAGCTCACCTCTATTTAGAGCCTTGACCCTACGCTGCAATCAAACCATGGTTACGCTACGCAGCGCTAGCATGTTTCACGCATACGGCTTTCTTTCGAAGGTGTTTGAAATTTTAGCCAAACACAAAATTTCGGTGGATCTGATCACCACCTCTGAAATCAGCGTCTCATTAACATTAGATAAAACCGATACCTCAGGTGGAGCGCCTGAACTGCCTCAAGCGGTGCGCTTAGAATTAGAAGAGCTGTGTAAAGTTGAAGTCGAACATAATCTGTGTTTAGTTGCGCTGATCGGCAATAACATGAGTGAAAGCAAAGGCTATGCAAAACAAGTTTTTAGCACCTTAGAAGATTTCAATTTGCGTATGATTTGCTATGGTGCCAGCCCGCACAACCTCTGCTTTTTATTACACGAGTCGGTTTCTAAAGCGGCAATTCAGAAACTTCATCAAGACTTGTTTGAACGATAAAACCACATTGAGTAGTAACACGCTGAATAAAAAACAGGTTGGCTTAGCCAACCTGTTTTTTATTACTTAATCTAAATTCGGCCCAAGCCATTTTTCCGCTTCTTGCGCATTCCAGCCTTTACGTTGTGCGTAATCTTGCATCTGATCTTGTTGAATTTGTGCAATGGCAAAATAACGAGAGTCAGGATGCGAGAAGTACCAACCCGACACCGAAGCACCCGGCCACATAGCGTAACTGGTGGTTAAAGACATATCGATGGTTTGCTCAACTTGTAACATCTCCCACAAGGTGCCTTTTTCCGTATGCTCAGGACACGCTGGATAGCCCGGCGCTGGGCGTATACCTTGGTATTTCTCACGGATCAAATCATCGTTCGACAACTCTTCGTCAGCAGCATAGCCCCAAATTTCTTTACGAACTTGCTGATGCAAATATTCCGCAAAAGCCTCAGCAAGACGATCAGCTACCGCTTGGATCATGATGGCGTTGTAGTCATCGCCTTGCGCTTTATATTGGTCTGCTAATTCTCGCTCACCAATTCCGCCTGTCACGGCAAATGCGCCGATCCAATCTCGTTTACCACTCTCCTTTGGTGCAATGTAATCGGACAAGCAGTAGTTATAACCTTTGGGCTTTTCGGTTTGTTGGCGTAAGTGATGCAGAACATGAGCAACCTCGGTGCGCGATTCATCGCGATACACTTCGATATCATCCCCCACACTCGCGGCTGGGAATAAAGCGCAAATACCGCGAGCCTTGAGTAGCCCTTCTCGCTCAACTCTATCAAGCAATGCATTAGCATCATGGAATAAACTTTGTGCTTCCTCTCCCACCTCTTCGTGTTCAAAAATCGTCGGATATTTACCCATCAATGACCATGTCATGAAAAATGGTGTCCAGTCGATGTAACGACGAAGGGTAGCCACATCAAAATCATCAAACACATGTACGCCCAATTTAGCCGGAACTGGCGGCGTATAGTTATCCCAATCGATAACCGCTTTATTTGCCCTTGCCACTTCTAATGAGACGGGTTTAGTACGGGGGGTTTTACGGTGATGTTGATCACGCGTGCGTTCATAATCGAGGTTTAATTTTTCAACAAAAGCAGGACGTAACTCATCAGAAAGAAGCGAAGAACAAACGCCTACTGCGCGCGAAGCATTGTTCACATACACAACAGGCTGGTGATAATTTTGCTCAATTTTAACTGCGGTATGTGCTTTAGAGGTGGTTGCTCCGCCAATCAAAAGCGGTAATTTAAACCCTTGTCGCTCCATTTCTTTGGCGACGTGCACCATTTCATCTAAAGAGGGAGTGATGAGGCCGGATAACCCAATGATGTCGACATTCTGTTCTTTCGCGACTTTGAGGATCTGCTCGCATGGCACCATAACGCCGAGGTCAATGATTTCGTAGTTATTACACTGCAAAACGACGCCAACGATATTTTTGCCGATGTCGTGTACATCCCCTTTAACTGTGGCAAGAAGGATTTTGCCATTATTGGAACCCGCTTGCTTAAGCGCGTTGATGTAGGGCTCTAAATGCGCAACGGCTTGCTTCATAACGCGCGCCGATTTCACTACTTGCGGCAGGAACATTTTCCCTTCGCCAAAGAGGTCGCCGACCACGTTCATTCCATCCATGAGAGGCCCTTCGATCACATCCAATGGGCGAGTGGCATTTTGACGAGCTTCTTCCGTATCTTCAACAATATACTCGGTGATACCTTTGACCAACGCATGCTCTAAACGTTTTGCGACTGGCCATGAACGCCATTCAAGCGCACTGGCATCCTCTTCCTTACCGACACCTTTGTTCGCATATTCAGCCGCAATATCCAGTAAGCGTTCAGTGCCATCGCTGCGGCGATTGAGAATGATATCTTCGACTGCTTCACGCAGTTTCTCAGGCACGTTATCGTAAATCTCAAGCTGACCGGCATTGACGATACCCATGTCCATGCCGTTTTTAAAACAGTGATAAAGGAATACAGCATGGATCGCTTCACGCACATAGTTGTTACCGCGAAAAGAGAAAGAGACGTTGGAAACCCCGCCGGAAATCATCGCATGGGGTAAATTACGTTTGATATCAGCCACGGCTTCGATAAAGTCCACAGCATAATTATTATGCTCATCAATACCAGTCGCAACCGCGAAAATATTCGGATCAAAAATGATATCTTCAGCAGGGAAACCAACCTCATCAACCAAAATTCGATAAGCTTTGGTACAAATTTCAAGTTTTCGCTCACGGGTATCCGCTTGGCCTACTTCATCAAACGCCATCACGATCACAGCAGCACCATAGCGGCGAATGAGTTTAGCTTGTTCAACAAACTTCTCTTTCCCCTCCTTGAGGGAAATCGAGTTCACAATCCCTTTGCCTTGAATGCATTTGAGACCTGCTTCAATTACCTCCCACTTAGAAGAATCAACCATGATTGGTACTTTGGAAATATCCGGCTCAGAAGCGCATAAATTGAGAAAGCGGACCATGCAAGCTTGCGCATCCAACATCCCTTCATCCATATTGATATCGATGATTTGTGCACCGTTTTCGACCTGCTCTCGAGCAACATGCAGCGCCTCATCATACTGCTCATCTTTGATTAAACGCTTAAAACGCGCAGAACCAGTGACGTTAGTTCGCTCACCTACGTTGATGAATAAGCTCTCTTTGGTAATCGTCAGCGGCTCTAGACCGGATAGACGACAAGCCACTGGAATATCGGGTAACGCTCTTGGTTTCACACCTTCGACCACTTTTGCCATTTGTCTAATGTGCTCAGGAGTGGTTCCACAACAGCCACCAACAAGGTTCAAGAATCCTGCTCGCGCCCATTCCCCGATGTGCTGCGCCATCTCATCAGCTTCAAGATCATACTCACCGAATGCGTTAGGCAACCCCGCATTGGGATGAGCCGAGACATAACATTCAGAAATACGTGATAGCTCTTCAACGTATTGGCGCAATTCATCCGGACCGAGTGCGCAGTTCAAACCAAATGAGATAGGCTCAACGTGTCGCAGTGCATTATAAAAGGCTTCGGTTGTTTGCCCAGAAAGCGTTCGACCAGAGGCATCGGTGATTGTCCCTGAGATCATCACGGGCAGTTTGTAACCCAACTCTTCAAACACACAATCCACCGCAAAGGCACAGGCTTTAGCATTTAAAGTATCGAAAATGGTTTCAATCAAAATTAAGTCGCTGCCGCCACGAATTAAAGCACGTGTTGATTCTGAGTAAGCTTCAACTAATTGCTCAAAGCTGATATTTCGAAACCCAGGGTCATTCACGTCAGGGGAGAGCGAGCAAGTGCGGTTTGTTGGCCCTAGCACTCCCGCCACGTAACGAGGTTTATCAGGCGTTTTCGCCGTCCATTCGTCAGCAGCTTGGCGTGCAAGATTTGCAGCAGCGAAATTGATCTCATTGCTAATGGCTTGCATATCGTAGTCGGCCATTGCGATGCTCGTCGCGTTGAAGGTATTCGTCTCTAGGATATCAGCACCTGCTTCCAAGTAAGCACTATGAATTTCTTTGATTAACTGAGGCTGCGTCAAGACGAGAAGGTCATTATTTCCTTTCAGATCGTTTGGCCAATGGGCAAAACGATCTCCACGATAATCTTGCTCTTCCAATTTATAGCTCTGAATCATGGTGCCCATGCCACCATCAATCAATAATATTCTCTGTTGCAATTGAGCTTCAATTTGACTTCTAACTTCTCTTCCCACAGTACAGCCTCATTCCTTTTGGTTATTCGCTCATCCTATCATATAACCATTAGAAATCTAGACGTCTAAACTTCACTTTAATTATCGTTTGATACATCTGCAATCATGGCTAAAAAGTGTTTGCTATTTGTACATCATCCAAGGAGAATTTCATTCATATTTTGTTACACGACGAGAAAACAATGTCTGTCTATTACACTTTATGCTTCCTATCAGGAGCAGCAATGTTGATTGCCTTTCTAAACAGTAAGATAGGCAATATGCAAACCACTATCGCCATTACAGCAGGATCGATGATGTTGTCATTATTGATCTTAGTTGCAGGTCAAAATGATTGGTTTCATCTAACTCAAATAGCGACAGAAACCGTCAACAGTATTAACTTTGAAAATTTTCTGCTCAAAGGAATACTCGGTTTTCTACTTTTCGCTGGTGGCCTAGGCATCAAATTACCCAACCTAAAAGATCAGAAATGGGAAATCGCGGTTCTTGCGCTAGGCGCAACGCTATTTTCAACCTTCTTCATCGGTTTTGGGCTATACGCCTTCTGTCAATTTATCGGTATTCACTTCGATCTCGTTTACTGTCTGCTATTTGGTGCACTCATATCACCAACAGACCCAATAGCCGTATTAGCTATTGTTAAAAAGTTAAATGCACCAAAACGTATTTCAACCCAAATCGAGGGAGAATCGCTCTTTAATGATGGTTTTGGTTTGGTTATCTTTGTCACCATTTTCACTATTGCATTTGGTACGGAAGCACCAACCATAGGTAGTGTAACTATGTTGTTTATTCAAGAGGCAATGGGGGGCATCCTGTATGGCCTAGCTCTTGGGCTATTATTCCACTACCTCATCAGCGCCACCGATGATCACTCAATGGAACTGCTTTTAACCATTGGTATACCGACTGCTGGCTATGTTTTTGCAGATGTTATCCATGTTTCCGGGCCTTTAGCTATGGTTGTATCAGGGATAATGATCGGCAACTGGACACGCTTCATTGGCTTTTCAAAAGAAAGTGAAGAACACCTTGACCACTTTTGGGAATTGGTTGACGAATTTTTGAATGGTGTGCTCTTCCTACTTATCGGTATGTCGATGCTACTCTTCAAATTCCATGAAGAGGACTGGATATTGATGGCTTTCGCCATTCCTCTTGTCTTATCTGCTCGCTATCTAAGCGTTTTTTTCTCTTACATCGGCTTCAAGCGTTACCGCTCCTACAACCCATGGTCAATAAAGATACTAACTTGGGGAGGACTACGAGGTGGGCTAGCACTAGCAATGGCACTTTCTATCCCATCTGGCATATTAGTTATCCCAGACAAGCTTATTGATGTAAAAGAGATAATCCTTGTTATGACATACGCTGTCGTGGTGTTCTCAATACTTATTCAAGGTTCAACAATTACCCCATTAATAGACAAAGCAAAACAAGCTGAAAAGTCGTCAGTTTAGAAAGAAAACTATCAGTAATGACTGATCAAATCAATTTTATCCCTAGCCGATGTTCTAGAACATCGGCTTTGCTATCTTTACTTTGTTGCTCCTCTCTCTATATCTACTGTAATAC
>NZ_NDIM01000102.1:0-9478 GCF_002241375.1 Vibrio sp. V19_P1S1T109
CGCGACCCAGAAATGCGTCGCGCTTAAGCCTGTCACAGGCTAAATTTAGAGCTCGACATGCAAACAAGACACAGCATGTTCATCACTACCTTTAATCTGCGGTTTTTGCTGTGCGCAAATTTCCGTCGCTTGAGGACAGCGGGTACGGAAAACACATCCAGAAGGCGGGTTGATTGGCGAGGGTAAATCCCCTTCTAGCATCTGAATTTTCTTAGCACGCTCCAGTTTCGGATCTGGAATTGGCACAGCCGACATCAAAGCTTTGGTGTAAGGGTGTGATGGATTCGCAAACAACGCCTCAGAGGTGCCAAGCTCGACCGCATTGCCTAAATACATCACGAGTACACGATCAGAGATGTGTTTCACTACCGATAAATCATGGGCAATAAAAACCAAACTTAAACCAAGCTCATTTTGCAGCTCTTTGAGCAGGTTAACCACCTGCGCTTGGATTGAAACATCCAAAGCAGAAACTGGCTCATCACAGATGATCATTTTCGGTTTTAAAATGAGCGCACGGGCAATACCAATACGTTGACACTGACCACCAGAGAATTCATGGGGATAGCGGTTAATGACGTTCGGCAATAAACCGACTTTTGTCATCATCTCTTTTACACGATCCTTCACTTCTTGCTTCGAAAGTTCTGGATAAAAGGTTTGAAGTGGCTCTGCAATAATATCGCCAACCGACATTCTTGGGTTCAATGACGCCAGTGGGTCTTGGAAAATCATCTGAATTTGCTTACGGGTTTTGCGACGCTCAACCTCATGCATTTTCGTCAAATCATTTCCTAGCCACACCACTTCACCCTCGGTGGCTTCGACTAAACCAATGATCGCTCGCGCAAAAGTAGACTTTCCGCAACCTGATTCGCCTACTACACCGAGAGTTTCACCCTCATATAGGCGCACATTAACGCCATCTACGGCTTTTAGGTTGGATGGTTTAGACCACGGCCACGCGGATTTAGAGGCAATGTTGAAGTGAACTTTGAGGTTCTTTACATCCAATAATAATGGTTTTTGTTCGCTCATTTAACCCAAGCCTCCCAATCAGAAAAACAGGCACGTTGGCGACCATCGGCAAATGGCAATAAAATAGGTGCTTCACGTTTACAGCGTTCTGTCACTCGGTGGCAGCGCTCTTGATAAGGGCAACCCGGTGGCAATCGTAGCAAGTTAGGTGGGTTTCCAGGAATTGTTGGTAATATTTCACCTTCCGTATCCAAACGAGGAATGGCTTTTAATAAACCTTCAGCGTAAGGGTGACTCGGGTTGTAGAAAATTTCATCCACAGAGCCATATTCCATCGTACGCCCAGCATACATTACCAATACTTTGTCACATGAACCCGCAACCACACCCAGATCATGGGTGATCATGATAATGGCGGTATTGAATTCGCTTTTGAGTTCATTTAACAAATCCATAATTTGGGCTTGCACCGTTACGTCCAATGCGGTGGTGGGCTCATCGGCAATCAGTAACTTAGGCCGGCATAACAACGCCATTGCAATCATAACGCGTTGACGCATACCGCCAGAAAACTCATGCGGATACATGGTAATTCGCTTACGCGCTTCGGGGATTTTAACCGCCTCTAGCATACGTACCGACTCTTCAAACGCAGCCGACTTGCTCATTCCTTTGTGCAGCATCAGCACTTCCATCAACTGATCGCTGACCTTCATATAAGGATTCAGTGACGTCATTGGGTCTTGGAAGATCATCGCAATTTGTTCAGCACGCACTTTGTTCAAGGCTTTTTCTGGCAAATTGAGGATCTCTTTCCCTTCAAATTTTGCGCTGCCCGTGATAATACCGTTTTTGGCAAGTAGGCCCATAATAGCGAACACGGTTTGCGATTTACCAGAGCCAGACTCCCCTACGATACCGAGGGTTTCGCCTTGCTCCAGTGAAAAAGTTAAATCGTTAACAGCAGTGACAATACCATCTTGAGTGGTAAATTCGACCCGCAGATCTTTGACATCTAATAAGCTCATTATTGCTTCCTTAATCTTTTAATTATCGGTCTTTAGGATCAAGCGCATCGCGCAGACCATCACCGACATAGTTAAAGCAAAACAGGGTGACCACCATGAACGCGGCTGGAAAAGCAAGTTGCCAAATAGCGACTTCCATTGTTTGTGAACCTTCTTGTAGAAGTGCTCCCCAGCTTGTCATCGGCTCTTGAACACCAAGACCAAGGAAAGATAAAAATGACTCTGTCAAAATCATACTTGGGATCAACAGCGTCGAATAGACCGCTACAATACCCAACACGTTTGGCACAATATGACGTGTAATAATTTTCCAGTTGCTGACGCCACACACATGCGCCGCTTCAATAAACTCTTTGCTGCGTAGGCTCAAGGTTTGGCCACGCACAATTCGCGCCATATCAAGCCATGCAATTGCACCGATAGCGACGAAGATAAGTACGATATTGCGGCCAAAAAACGTGACCAACACAATCACAAGGAACATGAAAGGAACAGCGTATAGAATCTCCAAAATACGCATCATAATGCGGTCTACTTTACCGCCAATGAAGCCCGACGCCGCACCATAAAGTGTGCCGATCAGAACAGCAACCAACGCGCCCATTACGCCAACCATCAGTGAAATTCGCCCACCAACTAAGGTACGCACATACAAATCACGCCCAAGGCTATCAGTGCCGAACCAATGATCCGCATTGGGCCCAACGTGCATTGAATACCAGTCCGTATTGTCATAGGTATACGGGGCCATCATCGGTAGTACGATCACCGCAAGGGTCATCATCGTCAAAATACACAAGCTGACCATTGCCGCTCTGTTACGCATAAAGCGAATTCGCGCATCTTGCCATAAGCTGCGGCCAGCTATTTCTAAGTTTTCAGAAAACTTCTCAACCGCGGCTAGGTTTTCTCTTTTCGTTAACATAACCATACGTCCCTGTTAGTAGCGAATTTTCGGGTCAATGACCGCAAGCAAAATATCAACAATGGCGTTGAAAAGAATAAATAGGAAACCAATTAAAATGGTTACACCCATCACCAATGAGTAATCGCGATTAAATGCAGCGTTAACAAACAGCTTACCGATACCCGGTAGACCGAAAATCGTTTCAATCACCACAGACCCCGTAATAATACCGACAAACGCAGGCCCCATGTACGACACAACAGGCAGTAAAGCAGGCTTCAAAGCATGGTTAACAACGATATAGGGATAACTCAATCCTTTCGCGCGTGCCGTGCGAATAAAGTTACTGTTGAGTGTTTCTATCATTGAGCCACGGGTGATACGGGCAAAAGTGGCAATATAGAGCATCGACATACCCAGCACTGGCAGCACTAAATATTGGAAACTTCCATCTAACCAACCACCAGCCGGGAATATTTTCCAATGCAAGGAGAAGAGATAAATTAAAGCTGGGGCGAGAACAAACGACGGCATCACCACGCCAATCATTGCCGTCGACATGATGGTGTAGTCAATCCAAGTGTTGTGTTTTAATGCGGCAATCGTACCGATGGAAACACCCGCGATAACAGTAAAAATAAAAGCGATAAAGCCGACTTTTGCCGAGACAGGCAAGGCAACGGCGATCAATTCATTCACCGTATAATCTTGGTATTTGAATGATGGGCCAAAATCACCTTGCAAAATATTGGTCAAGTAGGTGAAGTATTGCTCAGAGACGGGTTTGTCTAAGCCATATTTAGCCTCAATATTGGCCATCACTTCCGGTGGTAAAGGACGCTCGCTTGAGAATGGGTTACCCGGAGCGAAACGCATGAGAAAGAAAGATACTGTGATCAACACCAACATGGTTGGTATCGCTTCCAATATCCTTTTTGCGATGAATTTAAGCATAAACTCACTCTTTCAGTCTGTGACAATGAAAATTAGAAAGACGCTGCATGTAAATTACTATCTGAAGATAGCTACATGCAGTGTCTAAGTCGTTATATTTTTATCAGCGTAAGTGGACTTACTTTGCTGTGATATAAAGATCTTTTGAGTAGATCTTCTCTTCCGCGTTATTCATCGGGAAGCCGCCTACATTAGGAGATAATAAACGAGATTTAACATACTGATAGATAGGGGCAATCGGCATATCTTTGGTTAATAGTTTTTCAGCATCCAGATATAGCTTAGTGCGCTCCTCTTCAGAGGTTGATTTTAACGCTTTATCAATAATTGCATCGTATTCAGCGCTTTGGTAGTGCAAACCACCCGTGGTGTTATTGCTCACCATTAAGGTTAGGAATGAAGACGCTTCATTATAGTCACCACACCAACCAGCACGTGCCACTTCAAAGTTACCTTGATCTTTAGAATCTAGATAGGTTTTCCACTCTTGGTTCTCTAATACGACATTAATACCGAGCGTTTTTTTCCACATAGAACCCAGTGCTACAGCGATTTTCTTGTGGTTTTCCGATGTATTGTAGAGGAGGCTGAATTTCAGAGGGTTGTCTTTATTAAAGCCCGCTTCAGCCAACAATTTTGCCGCTTCTGCATCGCGCTCTTTTTGCGTCATCTTGCCATATGCTGGCATTTGAGGATTAAAGCCTGCCGTAATTTCAGGTGTTAAGAAATAAGCTGGTTTTTGGCCTTGACCTAAAATCGCATCACTCACAATGTTACGGTCGATAGCGTAAGAAATCGCTTTACGCACGCGAACGTCGTCAAATGGTGCCTTTTTGGTATTGAACAGATAGTAATAAGTACACAAGTTACCCTGGATCGATACTGATTCCGGGTGTTCTTTCTTCAGACGCTTGAAGTGCTCGGTGGGTAATTCATAAGAGATATCGATTTCACCTGCTAGGAAACGGTTCATTTCTGATACTTGGTTTTCTATGGGCAAGAAGGTGACTTTGTTAATGACTGTTTTGTCATTGTCCCAATATTGCTCGTTACGTTTTAATACTAAACGCTCATTGACAACCCATTGATCAACAACGTAGGCACCGTTGCCAACAAAATGCTCAGGCTTGGTCCATTGGTCACCAAACTTTTCAACCGTCGCTTTATGGACTGGTTTCACGGTTGTGTGGCCCATCATCATGACGAAATAAGGCACAGCATCTTCAAGTTCAACAACGAGTGTATGGTCATCTTTAGCTTTAACGCCAAGTTCACTTTTGTCTTTCGTTCCTGCAATAATCTCTTTTGCATTTTTCATCTTGGTATATTCCATATACCAAGAGTAAGGAGAAGCCGTTACAGGGTCGACGGCGCGCTGGAAGCTGAAAACAAAATCACCAGCCGTGACAGGATCACCATTTGACCATTTTGCATTTTTGCGCAAATGGAAAATAAAGGTTTTGTTGTCTGCGGTTTCCCAGCTTTCTGCGACACCAGGAATGGTTTTACCATCCGCGTCTTGGTTCACAAGCCCTTCCAATAAGTCACGAATTACATGCGACTCAGGAACACCTTGGGATTTGTGAGGATCGAGTGTGGCGACTTCAGTACCGTTACCACGAACGAGCTCCTGAACTTTGGCCAATTTAGTGCCGGCTGGAACATCAGCCGCGAGAGAAAAAGTAGAAGTAGCAGCCACTGCCATACCCGCCCCTAGAAGAAGGGCTTGGGTGATTTTATTTTTATACATGCATAAACTCCAAGTTTTTATTTTTGCATCCATGACTTCCTTGAGAGCTCTCTAGCATCGCTAGAACTTTAGATTTATTTAGCGCAAAAACTAAGCAGAAAAATCTAAAAACTCCTAAGGATAGCGGCACACATTAGCAACCATTGAAGTAATTTGCCATAAAATCGTAGCAAAAAAATGCATAATTCCATGGTTTACCTAATGGAATAGATAAATAGCCCAACAATTAACTCAAACTCAGTGAATTAAAGTTACCAAGCGCTATCTGGTCAGACCATAGTGCTAAATCATCTAGTGTTGAGTACATTTTCAGCACGTTTCACTGGAAAATCAGCCTTTTTTTAACATCTTAGTTACGTTAGATCTAACTTAAAGGGATAATCCTGCCATCTAAAAATAAAATCCGTGAAGAGTGTCACTAAAATTGATTAACAATAAATTAACAACGTGTTGATTGGTAATAATAAATAAACACTTTCACCGAAAAGTGTAATCTAATGCTTACGCAAATCGACATTCAGTTTACGCGATGCTCAAACTGGCACTAAGATGATCGAGCTCAATGTAACGAATCAGCTCCATGGCCGAACGAATGCCCAATTTACTTTGAATTCTCGCTTTGTAAGTACTGACTGTTTTCTGATTAATATCCAGTTGATTAGCTATCTGCTTATTGGTCAAACCTTGAATCAACAAATTTGCCACACTCAACTCTCTGCTGGATAGTCTTTCATTGAGTCGAAAACTAGGTTGAAAATTAACTGTTCGCCCAACCTCCCCCATTATGCTCTGAATGGTGTCAGTCAATGCAGCTGATTTCACAATGTGGCGCGCATGTGAAAGTTCTGCAGATATTGCTTCATGATATTCATTGAGAAAAATAAGTCTTCCCTTAAAATTCATCGATTCAATATGCTGATGCAACTGCAAACTAGCGTCTTTACTGCAGTAGCTATCCACAACCACTAAATTAAAAGGTAAATCACGCAATCTCTTTACAGCGCAAGCGAGATCACTGGCAACGACCACCTGCGTAACGCGCTTTTCTCTCATCAACATTTTTCTTAGGGCATTAGCGCTAGTCGAATTTTCTCCAACTAATAAGCAATACACACCATCTTCGATACTTTGGTGGCTTAGCTGCTTGCTGATATTTTTGCTATACAGTTCAGCGAGATCGCCAATCGGCATCGGCATCGCCGAATAATAACCTTGACAAGTATCCACGCCTAAATGACGTAAATATTGCCAAGTATCTTCGTCCTCCACACCTTCGACAACACAATGCAAGCCTAAGGATTGCGCTAGCAATAAGCACATGTTGGTGAGTTGCTGGTTTTTATAATTGGTGGAGAGATCGCGGACAAAGCTTTGATCTACTTTAAGTTCTGTAAAGGGTAATTTCGAAAGCTGACTTAGAGAGGCGTAGCCTGTGCCAAAATCATCAATGGATAAACCAACACCATGCATTCTTAAACGTGCAAGATTAGCCAGTGATGCTGTCGTACCGTTATAGACATGATCTTCCGTCAGCTCGAGCGTGAGTTTATCAGTGGGAAACGCGTATTTGTGACAGAGAGTAAGAATAGGGTCACAGATCAGCTGTTGTAAATTACTCTGGGAGATATTGATTGATAACTGGAGATCGGCTGACAAACTGCCTAAAGCCGATAATGCTTTATCCAAAACAATTAAAAACAGCTTATCCATCAAATTCAGCTCTTCAATAAGAGGCAGAAAATGCGCAGGGCTTAATACACCATGAACTGGGTGATCGAGTCGGACAAGTGCCTCGACTCCAACCATGGCACCCGTTTTAAAATCAAACTGAGGTTGATAGTAATTGAATAACCAATCTTCACTGAATGCTGTTTCTATCTCTTTGTACCCTAATGAGATAGGCGTAATGCTTGCGGCCTGTTGTTCACACTTCACATGAAACGCATGAATCACGGTTTCAAGTTGCTCAATAGAATAGGGTTTTCGTAAAACATCGACAAAATTAAAGCTCGCTAAACAGCACATGTTATAAGTAAGGTCTAACACGGCATCGTCAACAGCACTCAATATAATAATTCCGAGTGAAGGATGTTTATCCCCAAGCATCGACAAAAGCGTAACTCCGTCCATTTCCGGCATATGAATATCACAAAAAACCAGCGATATCTCTTTGCGCAAGCATAAAGCCAACGCTTGGTGTCCATTTGCTGCAATATCGACATTATTCAATCCAAGTTGTCTGAGTTTCAGTTTCAAACTCGTGGCTTGAATTCGATCATCTTCGACAATCAAAATGTTCATTCGTCATCTACTCGTTGCTGTTTATCTAACCATTCTTGTGCTTGTGTAATCACGATTTTCATTTCCATTACCAGTCGTTGTTTTGCAGATACAACAGCTTGTGGTTCTAATTCGCGCTCCAAGCTAACCGCAAGACTCGCGAGATAATCCAGTTGAAGCGCTCCGGCAGAGCCTTTAACACGATGGGCTATCATTTTGTAATCAGAATCATGCTTTTCGAGTCTATCGACCTCGGCCGCTAAAGATTCTGCCACAACAGAAGCAATTTCACTTTTTTCACTCGGTAAAAAGCTCTCAAGCCAGCTTTTTGAGTCAACATTTACTAAAGGATACATAGAAAGATAACCACTCAACATAGTATACAGCGACGCCAACGAGTAGGGTTTATACAACACGTGTTCCATACCAGACTGGTAAGCCTTCTCTGCGATCAACCGTGAATCTTCTGCCGTACAACCGATAACCACCTTATATCTCTCTTGCGGAATATAATTTTTAACAAATCTTGCTAAAGCGAAACCATCCATTTTAGGCATATGGCAATCTGTTAGTAGTAAATCAAACTGGCTGTCTTCGCTTTGTAAAAGATGGCATGCCTCTTCTCCATCACCAACGATGGTTGCTTGTACACCAAGTTCATGCAGCTGTTTTTTTAATAACAAACGGTTAATAGCGTCATCATCAACCACCAAAACATGCCCGCAAAGTTTCATTTTTTTTGGTTGAACCAGCACTTGCTCACTATCTTTTATCTTATCAATAAGCAGGTCAGGATAGAGATGTTTTTTGGTCATTATCGCGTCAAAATCGACCAAGGATACACCACCTTGACTCACCGAAACTTGCCAACACTTCAACCACTCGATAATGCGTTCATTAGTGCAACGGTAGTTACGTTGACTCAACGGTTCAGACAGCGGCTCACCACAAATGGGAAGCACTATCGTTACTTGAGTCCCCTCATTCAGCGTACTGGAAACCGTGATATGACCATCCATTAGATTGACTAAATTCGATACTATTGACATACCAAGCCCAGTACCGCCATATTGGCGAGTAATGGTTTTATCCGCTTGCATAAATGGCTTAAATAACGAATCCAAGTGCGCTTCATTCATTCCGCACCCCGTATCTTTTACGGCAAAGACTATCTGTTCTTCCGTCAATTTAACATGGATGGAAACCGTACCTGCCGTAGTGAATTTAACAGCATTGGCTAATACATTGGTAAGAACCTGATTTAAGCGTAATGCATCAAACTTTGCGTAAATAATAGCTGTCGGCACCCAATCAACAACAAACTCAACGCCTTTCAACTTAGCACTCGCTTCAAAGCTTCTAATAGTGGGACATAACTCTTCTAAAATATTATGTTGGCGTATATCTAATTGTAATTGCTGAGCTTCCATTTTTGAAAAATCTAAAATCTCATGGACATGGTGCTTAATTCTCTCGGCAGAACGAATTGCATTCGTCAATAGCAAACGGCTCTCATCGTTTTTAATTCGAGTTGATAAAATCTCCATCAACCCTAGCATGGCCGCAATTGGCGTTCTAAGC
>NZ_NDIM01000098.1:0-9413 GCF_002241375.1 Vibrio sp. V19_P1S1T109
GAACGAAACTCACTTTAGGACGCAAATATGACAGTTGTGTTTCACTTAGTTTAAAACTAGATGACACAGTAAAATATTTTAGGAAAACAGAGGAAGGGCTGCGCATTTTTGAGTGCATCGCTTAAGATCAATCTGAAAAAATTGGCAAAGTCATTAGGTGCCGCCGCGAGTCAGAAATTATCCATTTATTACCCGACCACCAGCAGAGCACCCCATTCTAAGTTCGATTTATAGGGGTGAATTTTATGAACGCTCAAATACCGGTTTCGCCAATTTTCTCAGCAGATTCGGCTTTTTCACCACCAGATAAACAGCCGTAACGGCAAGGCAGAAGCCCGCAACACCAAACCCATCCAATGATTCATCAAAAGCAAGCCATGCTTGAATGGCGGTGGTTGGCGGTACAAGATAAAACACTGAAGCCACACTTGAGGCCGCACCGTGTTCAACCATATACAACAGCAATAAAATAGAGACACATGACAGCACCACAACCAGCCATACCAGTGTCATGATAAAGGTCGGTGTCCATTGCACTTGCATGGTTTCAAAGCTCCAAGCCCAAGGTAAAAATAGGCATAACGCAGCCACATATTGCACGGTAGCGCTGCCAATCATATCCACACCTTGGCAAAATTTTTTCTGATATAAGGTGCCGAGCGTGATGCCGAGCAGAGATAACAAACACAAACTAATGGCAGGCCATTTGTGTGCTTCCGATTGCCACTCAATGTTACCCATCAAGACGAGACTTATCCCAGAAAACCCAAGAGCTAACCCTAACCACTGCGCCAGATTAAAGCGCTCTGTACTCATAAAAACCAGCAGCAGCGCAGTCAAAATGGGTTGCGTCCCCACCAGCAGAGCACTTAAACCTGCTGGCATTCCCCAAGAAATCGCTTGGTAGGTTCCGCCCAAATAGCAACCATGAATCAACACGCCCGTTATACAGGAATGCCACAAATGGCGACCACGCGGAATGCGCCTTTTGAGCAATAACAGCAAACCAATAAAAAGCACCACGTTCGCCACCATGCGCAGCGTGAGCAGCGTGGCAGGTTCCGCATACATTAAGCCAAACCTTGCGCCAACGAAACCAGATGCCCATAGCACGACAAACAAGAACGGGATCATTCTTACAAACATCACAAAATTCCTAGCCACAATCGATTCTATGCTGCTACTTTATTTGGGTACAGTTATGCGCAAAAGGCACAGATTTGAATAATTTAGTGGGTACAGAATGAAAAGTAAGCTTAAAAACACGGATCCTAAATATACTGAACCTAAATATACTGAGGTAAAACGTCATCTTAAGCAGACCATCGACGATGGTTTATTCCACACACACGATAAAATGCCTTCCATTCGCCAGCTATGCGGACAATTGTCTGTCAGCAAAAATACCGTTATTCGTGCTTATCAAGAGTTAGAAGCGATGAATGTCGTCTACTCTCAGCCTCGTTCAGGCTATCGAGTCCAAGGTGCTGTAACCCCTTTGGAAATTCCGCTGCCACAACCCAATAGCATTGACCTGCTCTCTTTATCTAAATCAATTTTGGTTCAACCCACAGTGAAACATCACATGCCCGCAGGTTCAGCGCATCCTAATACGCAAGGCGCCGCGATTCGTAGTTTGTATGCAGAAATTGGCCGCCACAGCCGCCAGCAAACGCACATTCCTAGCCACTATCAGCTACCGCCAGGTAATAGCCATTTAGTCAAACAACTGCTAAAAATATCGCAAGATTTGGGCCTACAAATCAAAGCACAAGAAATCGCCATTACGCATGGCGGTCAGCAGGCCATCAGCCTCGCATTTCGTGCATTAACCAAGCGCGAAGACATTGTGGCCGTTGAGTCACCTTGTTATTTTGGCACGCTGCTGTTGCTTGAATCATTAGGCTTAAAAGTGGTGGAGATCCCCAGCCATAGTGTCGAAGGCATCGACATCAGCGCCCTCGAACAAGCGCTATCTCAATGGCCGATTAAGGCGATTCTCGTCACGCCGAATTTTAACAACCCAATCGGTTCACAAATGCCTCTGGAAAAACGTAAACAGCTTTTGGCTGTCAGTGGTGATACACCAATTATTGAAGATGATGTGTTTGGTGGCCTGTATTTTCAAAAGCCGATACCTTGCTTGAAGATGCTGGATGGCAAAGGCCGCGTTATTTACATCAATTCGCTCTCCAAAACCTTGGATTCACGGCTGAGGATCGGTTGGATCATCGCTGGAAAGTATCAAGCGCAAATAGAAAAGATACTGCTCAGCGAGAATATGGGCAGCTTGAATTTAATCCAATCAGCCGTAGCGGAATTTCTCGAAAGTGGTAAGTACCGTCAACATCTAGCCAAAATGCGCCGCACTTACCAACTGAACCAGCAGCGCTTTGCCAAATTGCTCACCACCTCGCTCAATCACTACCCGTCGCTGCAAGGGCAGTTTCAATTAAGCCGACCTGAAGGTTCATTTTTATGCTGGCTGACACTTCCGCCATTCATCGATAGTTTTGAGCTTTATCAACGTGGCCTGCAAAACAAAATCAGCCTCCTGCCGGGGCATCTTTTTGCAACACAGGGGCAATTCCAACACTGTATCCGTTTCAGTGTAGCGAACTTTGAAGACAACATGGCATGGCAGGAAAGCATAAACAAACTGACCGAACTGATTCATCTCACGGCATCAGATCACAAGACGTAAGCGTACGCATTTTAAAAAATTGCTGACTAACCACTTGTATTGCAACAAAGTCGGCATAAGATGAATGCCTTAGTTCAATGAAGGTTTGCTATGAATAATCAATTATCATTAAGAGCGTTAGAGCGCGGTGACTTACGCTTTATCCATGATCTCAATAACAACCGCAACATTATGTCTTACTGGTTTGAAGAGCCTTATGAATCTTTTGATGAGCTGGAAGAGCTGTACAACAAGCACATTCACGATAACGCCGAGCGTCGGTTTGTGGTTGAGAACCGAGATAAGGAACTGATCGGTCTCGTTGAATTAATTGAAATTGATTACATTCACCGCAGTGGCGAGTTTCAGATCATCATCACGCCAGAGCATCAAGGAAAAGGGTTTGCACAAACCTTGATCAACAAAGCCTTAGACTACTCTTTCACCATTTTGAACCTACACAAAATCTACCTGCATGTGTCGACGGAAAACGAAAAAGCCATCCATTTATACCAAAAAGCCGGCTTTGTTGAGGAAGGGCACTTAGTTGAAGAATTCTTCATTAATGGCCAATATCGTGACGTAAAGCGCATGTACATTTTGCAAAACGCGTATCTTAATAAGCCCGCGTAACGTCATAGGAGTGAATAATGGTCACTTGCAGTCAATATGATTACATTGAGCTCGCGTGTTTGTTTCATTTGCCCGTCAAGCTCACCTTAAAAAATGGTCTTACCTATTCAGGTACCGCGATGGACACTCTGCGCAATGAACACCAACAAGAGTGCATTGTGTTGAAAAATGAGCAAAGTGAACACTTAATTGAAACCAATGCCTTATTGATGATGGAGGCATTAAGCTCACATCCTCATTTTACCCTGATCAAATTTGACTGATAAAAGAGCGTGGCAGCACAAAAGCCACGCTTACTTATTAGCTTTTTTGCGTTAACTGGCAATATCGAGCTTGTTGCCTGTCACGCCATTAATGCGAAACCACCCAGCGATGCTGAAACGCTCAGCATTGGTAGGTTGTACTTCATGCGGAAAACGTTCGGATAAAAAGACCAGTAAACGCCCCGCTATCGGCGCAACCGTCGCGAGATACTGATCTTGAACATCGTAAATAACCAACTCACCTGCATCAGCACCACACCACCGATCATTCATATAAAATACCGTCGTCAGTTTGCGGCTGGCGTTGCCTGTAAAGGCATCGAGGTGTTTTTGGTAGAATGCCCCTATTTCATATTTGGCAAAATGAGCTTCGTATTCAAATAGCCCAAGAAAAAAGTGGCGGTTAACCTCTTGCCGAATTTGCTCCATACGTTGCAAATAGTCTTGCACAGGCAGGCCCATGCTGTTTTCAATCCACTGGATTTTATCGTTGCGTATTTCAACCTCTAATTGCAAGGCATCGTGCCTGCCAATTCGCGCCACTTGTAACTGCGGTGGCGTACACGCTCGTAGGTTTTTGGTTTGCTCTGGTGTTAAAAAGTCATCCCATATGTACCAACCTTGATCGGCAATTGCGTCCATCAATTTATCTAACGACATTTTCACACTACATATAACAAAAGTGCTGTGGTTATATCGATAGCAAGCCATAACAACAAATCGGTGTTTCGATGCTTAAGACAAGGCGAATTTGTGGAGGCGGAGAAGCTGGCAAGAAAAGACTAGAAACAAACACCGTGGTTGTTGAACAACCTATCGTTGAATACCCTCCTACATAACAAAGGGGCACTGACTCGTGCCCCTTTAAATTTAATCAATAAAGATGATTAATCCAGTCTTAACGTTACACCACTGTAGTTACTATAGCCTTTGAGCATCACATGGTAGGTGGTTCCTGGTGTTGCAGAAATTGTGCACTGTTCATTGTTGCCCGATTTGTAAGGGCGACAATCCCACGAAGAAGTGGTTGGTTTGCTGCCGGCTTTGACATACAAATCAGCATCACCTGAGCCCAAACTGATCGAAACTTTAGCGCTGGTTGAGCTTGCGACCGTAAAGGTATAGAAGGCTTCGGAGCTTCGCGTACCTTGTAACCCTATTACTGGTTTGCCTTTTTCTAGCACATTCTCCGTTGGAGGCACTACGCCACAGCTAGCATTTACGCCCACTTGGTTAAAGGCATCAACCACATCCGCTTTGTTATAACCTAAATCTTGTGCCGCTTTTGCGACGCCACATCCACCTTGGTCAAAGGTACTGTTTGCTGTCCAATATAACTGGTTAGCGACGGTGAACACTTCAAAACCTTTACGAACCGACCAATTGGCTTTGTTGGCTAGCAAATAATACGCGCGATTAAATACACCACTTGAATAGTGAACATTTAATCCATTGTAGTATTGAGAAGCGTGATCGATAGAACGGCCATCTTTTGACGGTTGATCAAAATAACGTAAGCCACCGGAAGATTTGAAAATGTCGCTCCCGACCACCCAGTCAACGCTGCCTTTCATATAAAATTCAGCCGCTTCCCCAGCAATATCAGAGAACGCTTCATTCATCCCGCCAGACATATTTTGGTAAACAAGCCCTGAGTTCTGCTCGGTAAAGCCGTGGCTCACTTCATGCGCGCTGACGTTGATATCCACTAATGGATAAAATGTATTTTGGCCATCACCAAAGGTCATGGACGATCCGTTCCAGAAGGCGTTTTCATAGTTGCTGTCATAATGCACACGCATAGTTAGCTGGAAGGTTAATGGAGTGGTGTTCATCCAGTCTTTGTACATATCGAACACCACTTTACCAAAGTAGTGTGCGTCATTAAGCGGTGAATAAGCGCCATTAATCGCTTTGTAATCGTTGTAATTACTCGCGTCGCTACATGAATAGCTGAACGTTGAACCACCCGATGTCGCATGCTTCATATCCACGGTTTTTACAGCGCTATTCACCATGCTACAGGTGTTGCCTACTTTATTTATCACTAACCCTGGGAAATCTGTTCCGTACTGATAAAAACCTGTCTTCTGATTTCCACCAGGTCCAGTACCCGTCGCCTCTGCATGGTTTAACCCTTCCCAAGTTTGTAATACGTCACCAGAGTTCGCATCAATAAAGAAAAATGGCCGTGCAGGCTCATTGGTTGCAACAAAGAAGTCGACTAAATAAACCATTTGAGCCATTTGGTTTTCGTCCAAACGCACCATCAATTGAGCACGCTCGTTTTCTGTAACAAGATCCGCACTCGTTAGTGATGGGTTTTGTTGTTGGTAATGCGTAAGTGCAATACTAACCGCCTGCTTTTGTTCAACTTGTGGTGAAGTACTTACCACATCAGAATCAATTTGCTGCGCCATCATGCCGTAAACTTGGCCGATACCTTTCTCAGTTTGCGTTGCTACGACTGACGTATTAAAGACCGGTAAACCATGATACATCTGCTGGTAACGAACTTTGACTTTACCATTAGGTAGAGTGACGCTTTTTACCACCTGAAAGCCATTTTGTGTTGGCACAATACTGCGAGCCTGCATGGATAAAGCTTGTTCTAGTAGACTTGGATCATCAACCTGCACCATTTTCGCGGCTGATACTGGTAGTGCTGCGCTGATAGAGGCTGCGAGGAATAGCCACTTCATTTGACGTTGTACTTTTTTCATTTCTCAATCCTAGAGAGTTATTATTAGCATCCGCTGACGACTTACATCCAATCAACCACCAGCGACGTGACTGCGAATGATTCGCTCATTGAAAATGGGTCAAGAAAACCAACCTCGCCAGTAGCACGGAAAAATAGTGCAAAACGAGCGTCAAATAAAATGGTCACAAAAAAGACAATAGCCAAAACAACTCGAAGATTTTTTATGATAATTAACTTGCATGTCAACAAGATAAACATAAATGATAATTATATGTACATTTAATAGTGCACATAACTATCAATATAATTTTTGCTTGAAATTGAAAAAGGCAGCGCTCGCTGCCTTCTATTAATCACCTTGCTACCACTAAAACTTATAACCAGCGCCTATCATAAATACCCAAGGATCAATGGTCACATCGGTTTTTTGCTCAATGCCGCCAAACTTATACGTTGCCTCGGTCTCAATATCGGCATACCAAACTGACGCATTCAAAAACCACTGTTCGTTGAGCATATAATCGAATCCTGCATTGGCCGCTAAACCCCAAGAATCTTTGAGTTTGAGATCCGTTAAGGTTGCACCACTTCCCGTACTGTTAAAACCTTCATCGAAGAACATGGTGTAGTTAATGCCCGCTCCAACATAAGGACGGAATTTCGATGACGCTTCACCAAAGTAGTATTGCAACATAAAAGTTGGCGGTAGATGTTTTGTTTCAGCAATGTCACCTAAGTTCAAAAGATTGGTTGAAATAGTATGACTAAAAGGTGTAGCCGCTAACACTTCAAAGCTAATATTGTCGGTGATCATATAGCCTATTGTTAAGCCAAGCTGAACGTTTGAGTCCACAGCAAGCTCTTCATTTGAGCCTAAAATACCATCGCTGCTATCATTGGGCACCACAGCGGCAAGACCGACACGCACAAGAAAGTCACCTTCTTTGTGGGCAAAAACATTCGTAGAAACAAGAGCAGAAAGCACGGCAAGGCCGCAAAGTGTTTTTTTCATTGTGATTTCCTTTTTGTAGGGCGGGGTAATAGTTTTTATTTGCGCGCACAGTAGCACATAAAAACCACACTTTTTTGATGGAAATCAATTTGTAAAATTTATCGCCGATCAGCTTACAACTCTGCAACCTTGATCACTTTTCTAGGCATAAAAACACACAGTCATGTAATGCGTTTTTTATGTGCATCACACCTAGCCTAACGTTGAAATGGCTTTGTTATTTATGGTTAAAAACTGACAATATTGGTAAGAAATAGTAATAGCGTTTTATTGTCAGAAAATATCATCATAATTTATCACGCACCTAACAGAGCTTGACGGACTCCTCACACCACAATTGTTAATATGAACTCCTCAGATTAACCCTTTCTGCTTTTCTAAAAACAAAGGACAACTCAATGAAACGATTTCTTTTAGCTCTATTTGGTTTGCTCGCGTTAGCGGGGTGTGATCAACAAACGCAAACAGAAAGTGCTAAGGCTCTAGAGCCCACCACCGTGGTGGCGGAAACAGATGCCGTACCGTCACCCATCTGTGCAAGCGAGTTGATGCCGGGAGGTTGGCAAGCGACAGAAATTACCGACGAAGCTAAAGAAGCGTTGAAGAGCGCTTTAGCACAAATGGAGAGCAATGCACAATTAAAAGACATTATCGATGTCCGTTCACAAGTGGTTAACGGGGTGAATTATGCCATTGAGTTTGAAATGGATGATGGCAGCATTTGGAATGCGATAATCTATCGCAGTTTAGAAGGTGATTACTCGTTAACCCAACCAGCAAAACAAGGCAAATTGTGTGAATAACCTCATCTCATAAGCCATTATTAAACCAGAGTTAGAGAGTAAAAAGAGGCCATGGCCTCTTTTTACTACTCGATACTATAGCTACTTAATACTATCGCCATACACCCCATTCACCCGTAGTTCCGGGCTCTTCATTTTTTGTCCACCACTGTGCGGTCCAAGTTTGCTGCTTGTGCATAACGACATCACCGGACGTATAAATTTTAGTCGCATTCCAAGCATTATCGGGAACAGGTGGCTGTGGCGTTTCCTCTTTTAGCAAAGAAAGCTGATAACTGTAAGTCGCGTTTGGAGCAAACACACGGTTAGCATACACATTCTGGCTATCGTACATATAGTGATTCATTTCTTGGTGCCAAATACCAATAAACCACTCCCCTTTTTTTACTTGGTTAAACTGACCTGCCATTTCCGCTGGCCACGTTGCTGTATTATTGGCTGAAATCGCTAAGCTGATATCGGTCGTTTCATTGCCATTGGCATCGAAGGTACGCAAACGAACCGTATCGCCAGATTCAACAGGACCAAAACCTTGTGAAAGATAACCACCAAGATCGCTGAGATTCTGCGCAGGTTCTGATGGGTCTGTCGGATCCGTTGGGTTTGATCCACCACCGCTAAAACTAATATCACTGCAGTTATAAAAACCTTCGCCCGCGGCATCAATACGTTGCCAGCGAGTATAAAGCACAGCATCACCACTTCTATCGGCGGGCAGGGTAATCTTGATGCGATATTTTTTATCCGTCCCCACGGTGATATTACCTTTGGTATCAATAAGATCCAGATCATCCCAAGTTAATGGGGCCTCACCGGTATAAGTCGGTTTAGAGAGATAAAACTCCCAATAAGAGGGGTTATGTGGCGCGGTAGCATTAAAGACTAATTCGATTTGTTGATTAGCGTCTAAATTCACGGCCGTTTTTTGCCAATGAGGTGAAGCAACATCTAACCCTGCTTTCGCGTTGCTGCCTGCGGAGCACAACAAGCCGTCGCGAACAACAGCTTGAACATGAGCCATGTCACGATAATTTGCCACATTGGCCGCCACTTCATTGCGTTGTACAAAAGGATAAGCTCCGGACTGATCAAAAGCCGCTTGGCATGCTGCATTAGGGATCGTATTACTCCAAAAACCACCATCTAAGTAACAGGTATTTTGCCGCGCGCTCGGAAATTCAACCCAACCATGAGCTTGTGCATGAGCAGAAAGCAATCCGCTCAATGAAAGCAAACCCAATACACTGACTTTATTAAAATTATTCATCATTCTTCCTTTTTGTATTATTAGCATCAATGCCACAGAACGACACTC
>NZ_NDIM01000039.1:0-9394 GCF_002241375.1 Vibrio sp. V19_P1S1T109
GAACTGGCCAAAGCGTCTGAAGTGATTAATTCCGCATCTTTCAATTTAATGAAATAACTTTTCGCCATGACTTTAACTGAAATGCTATTTTGCCCATCGACAAAATCTTTCATTCCGGTGCTTAAATCGGCATGAAGTCTTTGAAATTCACGAGTTGATTTTTGCACTTGAGCTTGCGCCTCAAACATCGCCTGATAATTATTCATGGCTTGTTCTGCTTCTGAAAAGTAGCGGAGTTCCATCTGTTTAAGTTGGCTTATCCGCTCTTCAAGAGAGGGGTTCATTGCACTTGCTTGTTGGAGCTGGTTTAGCACGTCAGCAAAATCTTGTTTTGCTTTAGCAAATTCTGAACGCATCACATTCATGCGATCTTGGTTTTGTGTCGTCAAAAAATCCTTAAAAGATTTATCGGCAGAAAGCAGTTGAACACTTGTTTTGTTTGACAAAGAAACGAGCGGTAAGGCGGTGGTTGATACACTTTCGAAATTAGAATGAATTTGATTCATTCCTCCCATCATAATGGCGGTCGTTACTGCAAACATGATGATGATCAGTGTGAAACCAGCGTACATTCGCCTAATCACTGAACCCTTCATAATCCTCTCCCTAGAAAAATAGTGTTTTGTTTTAAAAAATAACAAAATAATGAGTATTGTATTGAATGTGAGACGTACATTTTATGACGGGCCTGGCAAAACGCATTTTTTATATTAGTGTTCTGTCATTTATGCTACGCGTACGGTGTTTTTTATTGAGCTTTTGACAGGGTTCACGCATACTTAAATCCAACTACACACCTATTATATTCAGTAGCATTAAGGTCAAATTAGTGTCGGTTCTATCGGTTGTCGATATGTTGTCGTGGGCCACTTAGGTATTAGCCTTGAACCACTTATCTCGATCTAATGTACTTTGATGTGACTGCGTAGGCCTATTTACTAGTGGAGTATTTCATGGCTGAAGAAACCATTTTTAGCAAAATTATCCGTAAAGAAATTCCTGCAGATATCCTCTATCAAGATGATTTAGTTACCGCCTTTCGGGATATTAACCCTAGAGCGCCTAGCCATATTCTTATCATTCCCAATGCGTTTATTCCGACGACCAACGATGTTGAACCTGAGCATGAAGCGGCTATGGGACGTATGTTTACAGTGGCAAAAAAAATCGCTCAACAAGAAGGTATTGCACAAGATGGCTATCGCTTGATAGTGAATTGTAACGCTCATGGTGGCCAAGAGGTTTACCACATTCATATGCACTTGGTTGGTGGTCGCCCGTTGGGTCCGCTTTTGATGAGCTAATGCATGGGTCGCCCAGCCACTATTGGGCGCTCGATTGATACGATTAGAGTTAAATATGGAGTATTGAGTGAAGCGTTACGTGCGACATATTACGGTTTTTTTATCGCCTTTTTTTCTCAATGCCTGTGCTAATTTTTCTGCGGGGAACTTGTTTAGTCATTACAGTGCTCAAAATGGCGCTGTCTATCAGTCCGTTAAATCTGGGCAGTATCAAGATGCGGAGAATGAACTTGCGGAATTTGTCGCGGGTGACATTCTGGACAATCTGGAAAAAGGGCGAGTCCATTTTCTTAACCAGAATTATGTAGACAGTAAGCGTAGTTTCGAATTGAGTGATTCTGCGGTTAAAATTCAACAAGATAAGGCATTGATTTCACTAAGTGATACGGCGACAAGTGTCGGTGCGTTGGCTGTGAATGATAACTTGATGGAATACGTTCCTGCGGATTATGAACTCGGTTTTTTACATCTTTATCTCGGTTTGAATTATTTACAGCAGAATGATTTGGATGGAGCTCTGGTTGAGGTTCGGCGAGCGAATCAGGTACAAGAGCAAGCAAGGCTGGCTAGAGAAGCGGAACTTGAAAAGGCGCAAAAAGAGCTAAAATCACAAGGTGTGACACCAAACTTAGGCAGCGTACTAGCAAACTACCCTGATGCAGGAAAAGCTTTGCAGGCGGTGCAGAATGGTTACCTTTTTTACCTTTCTGCTTTGCTTTATGAAGCCTCTGGTGATCTTAACAGTGCCTATGTCGACTACCGACGCGCTTTGGCCGTCACTCCCGATAATATTGAGGTTATAGAGGGGACATTACGCGTTGCGAAACGATTAGGGATGAGAGAAGACCTAATCCAATTAGAGAAACGCTACGGGAAATCTCATTCACTGACTGCTTCTCAAGGTCGTGTGCTTATAATAGAAGAGCAGAGTGTGGTGAAAGCCTTAGATAGCTGGCGTCAATCTTTACCCTTGTATGACAGCAGAGGAAATGGCGCATTGTATTCTCTCGCCTTACCTTATTATCCTAATACACCGGTTGAATCATTTTCATCACTGACGATGAATGACAAAGTACTCACTTCTCATTTTCTGACGGATGTGAATTTAATGGCAAGTCGAAACTTGTCTGAGAAAATGCCCTCTATAGTAATAAGGCAAGTGTTGAGAGTGCTGGCGAAAGATCAATTGCGCAAAGAAGCTGCCAAAGATGACAATGTTGGTAATTTAGTCTTCAATGTTTGGAATCTGCTGACAGAGCAGCCCGATACGCGCAGTTGGCTAACGCTGCCAGGGCTGGTGCAAACGGCTAGTCTGCAAGTCAATGCAGGCGAGCAACAGATAAGGGTGGGAGAGCAAGAATATCAGTTTTCTGTACCGGAAAAAGGCACCACTTTGGTGTGGGTTTCTCGTCAGGGACGTCATTCAACCATCTGGCATAAACAACTAGGAAGATTGTAATGAAAAAGTGGATATTGGGACTGTTAGTCACATTCTCATTGATTGGATGTGCTGAAAATACCGCAGGATTAAGAGTTGATGGCGCTTCGCAAAAAGTGCTATTTGGCGACAATGTATTAGGTAATCGCTTGGTTGTTGAAGACATTGCAACTAACCAAGTGGATGGTCATACGAGGGGACTTGTGCGTTTAGTGAGTCATTACCAAGGTGACCAAATTATCGAGTACCGTTTTTCTTGGTATGACGATGATGGGCTTGAAGTCAATAACAGACAAAGTCCTTGGAAACAAAAGATCATCAGTGGGATGGAGACGGTGTCGTTGTCGGAGATTTCTGTCAATCCAAATGGAAAACAGTTTCGCGTACAGATCCGTGGGTCAAATAATTAAATTGGGAAAGTAAGGAACCAATATGAACAAAAGTATTATCGCATTGCTAGGACTCGCTGTCATTTTGGGCGGCTGTTCAAATAAAGTCAGCTACGGAGATGCACAATCCGTTGAAACGACGACAGTTGATTTTGGTTCAACAGATTTACAAAAAATCGCGGGGGAAATGGTTGATAGCATGATGATGTCAGGTTCGGTAGCAGCGATTACCCGTGATTCTCGTCCTATCGTGTTTGTTGAGCGAATCAAAAATAAAACCAGTGAGCACATTGATACTGAATCTATCACTGATACCATCAGTACTAAGATGTTGAATTCAGGTAAGTTCCGCTTCGTCGACATGGATCGTGTTGAAGCCGTGCGCGAACAGCTCAATTTCCAAAATAATGATGAGTTGGTCAACCAAAGTACCGCCATTCAGTTTGGCAAAATGGTTGGCGCGCAATATATGCTGTATGGCAACTTGTCGAGTATTGTGAAAAACGCAAGCAGTGATAAAGATGTCTATTACAAAATGACGATGCGTTTAATGGATCTTCAAAGCGGCCTTATTGAATGGGCAGATGAAACCGAAATTCGTAAACAGCAGTCAAAAAGTTTACTCGGTTTTTAATCACAAAATTGAGTAATTGAGAGAAGAGGTCCTTATGGCGAGAATGTCTTGGCGTGAAGCTTGTCAGCTTGATCGTACCTTAACGTCGCTAGAAGGATTCTTCTCTGCTCCCCCTGACTACGCACAAACGCTGACAGGGGGGTTAACAAACCGATGTTGGAAAATTGTCACGGAGGAACGCAGCTTTGTTTGGCGGCCTAATACGCCGATCACTCAAGCCTTTTCCATTTCGCGTTTTCAAGAATATCAAATTCTCTCTGCTATCGAATCTTCTCACTTAGGCCCCAAGCCACTTTCCATTAATGATCAAGGATTATTGGTTGAATGGATTGATGGTCAATCCCTTACTGGTGGTTTACCTTTCGATTCTCTATTAAAAACACAGATAAAGATCCATAATCTCAGTACAGCACGCATCCCAGTTGCCCCTTTCAGTTTTATCGCTCGGGTTGATCATTATTGGCTACAGCTCAAAGCTGAGTATAAAAGTGAGGACTTGTCGGCTTTATACCAACGTTGGCGCACCGCACCTAACCTTGCTGATGTTGGTCAGACTTTGTGTCACTTTGATTTAGCTGGCTACAATATGGTTAAAACCGATGAAGGTAACCGCGTGATTGATTGGGAATACGCCTCAATTGCCGACCCCCGACTCGACCTAGCTTTAAGCATTGATGTTGCAGAAGAAAAACCATTAGAGGCGGTCTACCGTTATTGTCAATTGCGTGAGATTGTGGGGGTCGATGATTGGGTCGAAGGTGTGGTGGCTTGGCATCCAAGAGCAACAATGATGGCCATGTTATGGTATTTGTTAGCACATCAATTATGGGGTGATGACTATTATCGCCAACAAGCCGAACATCTAAAACGCACATTATGTAGCTAGGATCACTGTTTCGTCGTTTTGTTGCAGTAAATTAAGGTTAAAGTCTTTGAAACCACAATCTTCGTGGTAGATTAAAAACCTCAAGGAGTGGGGAGTTATTATGATTATTTATCTGCACGGTTTTGATTCAACAAGCCCAGGAAACCATGAAAAAGTACTGCAATTGCAATTTATTGACAGCGATGTCCGTTTTATTAACTACAGTACACAGCATCCCAAACACGATATGCAGCATCTTCTAAAAGAAGTGCATAAAGTGATTGAGTTGTCTGATGACCCACATCCGATTATTTGTGGCGTAGGCCTCGGCGGCTTCTGGTCTGAGCGGATTGGATTCTTATGCGGAATTAAGCAAGTGGTGTTTAATCCCAACTTGCATCCGGAAACAAACATGACTGGACGCATCGATCGCCCTGAAGAGTATGAAGATATTGCGACTAAGTGTGTTGAGCAATACAGGGTAAAAAATAAAGGACGCTGTTTAGTGATTTTATCTAAAGAAGATGAAATTCATGACAACAGCAAAACAGCAGCAGAGCTCGAAAACTACTACGATATCATTTGGGATGAAACCCAGAACCATAAGTTCAAGAAAATCTCACAGCATTTGCAAGCGATGAAGGCATTTAAAGAATCAAATTAAGCATCCGTGCATCATAGTTTCGACTGAACGACTCACAATTGTGAGTCGTTTTTTTATTGCCCAACACCTCTATATCTCGTAGTGAAATAGGGGAATTCTTTGGTTGCACCATGAGTTTTGCTCTATATAATGATTAAACTATAAATATTTTGATAAATATCAAAAAAAATTGAGAGCAAGTCTTAAATTTGCCTAATTTGTGTGTAGTTACATGCATTTATCCTAATGAAACGTGCTGCGAAGATAGCTTCATTTGCTGAACAAGATTTATCTGAAGCAAGCGCATTACTGAGAATTCCTTCAGTGTGAGATTTCACGCTGAATCATGTTTATTTCTTTTTGAGGATTATTGTTGTGACACGAATTATCGTAGTCGGTGGTGGCGCGGGTGGTTTAGAGCTCGCGACTAAACTTGGTCGCACTCTTGGCCGTAAAAATCGCGCAGAAATCACATTAGTGGATCGTAAAGCAAGCCACTTATGGAAACCGTTATTGCATGAAGTGGCAACGGGTTCATTAGATGAAGGAGTGGATGCGCTAAGCTACCGCGCTCACGCAAAAAATCATCGTTTTGATTTCCAAATGGGTAGTCTTGCTGATATCGATCGTGAACGCAAAGTGATTGTTCTTAGTGAATTGCAAGATGAGCATGGTGAATTGTTAATGCCAAGTCGTGAGCTTGAATATGACATTTTGGTGTTGGCAATCGGTTCAACGTCTAACGACTTCAATACTCCAGGAGTTCGTGAGCATTGTATCTTCCTTGATAGCCCTGAACAGGCAAATCGTTTTCGTACTGAAATGAATAATGAGTTTCTAAAACTTCATGCGAAAAATGGTAACGGTACAGTTGATATTGCGATTGTTGGCGCAGGTGCAACGGGTGTTGAATTATCTGCAGAGCTACATAATGCAGTAAAAGAGCTGCGGACTTATGGTTTTGGCGATCTTGATTCAAGCAAACTGAATGTCAACCTTGTGGAAGCGGGTGAGCGTATTCTACCCGCTCTTCCACCTCGCATTTCTAGTGCTGCGCATAGCGAATTAACGAAATTAGGTGTCAACGTTCGTACTGCGACTATGGTCACGCGAGCGGATAAGGATGGCCTAACAACTAAAGATGGCGAAAAGATTCCCGCTCAGATCATGGTGTGGGCTGCTGGCATCAAAGCACCGGACTTTATGAAAGAGATTGCCGGTTTGGAAACAAACCGCATTAATCAGTTAGTGGTAAAAAACACCTTACAAACCACAAGAGATGACGATATTTTTGTGATCGGTGATTTAGCACAATGTACACAAGCCGATGGTTCATTTGTGCCACCTCGTGCACAAGCAGCGCACCAAATGGCAAGCCAAGCGTTCAAGAATATTGTTGCTAAGCTTAACGGGCGTGAGCTCAAACCGTATGTTTATAAAGATCACGGTTCGTTGGTTTCATTAAGTCGTTTTTCTACCGTTGGTAGCTTAATGGGTAATTTAACCAAAGGCTCGATGATGGTTGAAGGTCGTATTGCGCGAGTAGTGTACATTTCTTTGTATCGCATGCACCAAATGGCGCTACACGGTATGTTCAAAACAGGGTTGATGATGTTAGTTGGCCGTATTAATCGTGTGTTGCGTCCAAACTTAAAGCTTCACTAATATTCCCAGCGTACTAGCCATAAAAAACCTCGCCTTTGTTAAAAGGCGAGGTTTTTTGTTGTCACCCACCACCACCGCCTTGGGCGATAGTGGTGGTTATATCAAATTCAAGTTATTTAATGGTACTTGAGCGATAAGTGTTATGTGTTAGCCAACTAGGCTGAGCATTGGTTGGTACAGAGCCATCTTGGTTAATGTTTGAGAAATGGAATGAATGTTGGTTCCAAATTCTCGTTGCATTTTTCCATGGTTTATCAGCATCGGCTGATTCATAAACATAGACGCCGTGGTTGATTGCGCTTTCTTTTGCATAATCATTTGCGACCACAATAAGCGATGCATTGTTGTTGCCTTCGAGATCCGCCACAACAGGATATTCCCACAAGGTGTTCGACGAGTTAGCAATCGTTGCTAATACTGCTCCCGTGCGCCCATCAAGAATACGGACTCTCAGAAGATCTTGTACGATAACTTCATCAATGCCATCACCAGTGAAATCGTAAGCCGAGACACCAATTTTACCGCTGTTATAGTCATCATTTGCTACAGACCAAACTTTGCTACCTTGTGCATTATACATATCAACAGCATGATAACCTGCATAGACAATACCAGTGTTCAGGTAACTATCATTAATGCTTTCCCCAACAACAAACTGAACTGCATTAACGTGTTTTTTGAAGGTAAAGATAGGTTTTGGTTTGCTCCAAACATTTAAGCCTACCAGTTGGGTATTGCTTGGGACTGTGTATCGTTCAGTGGTTGCTTTGCTCTTCATGACAGGAACAGCATAAGGAATCGTTTTAGTTTTCCAAACAGGAGCTAGGTAAGAAACTGTTTTGGTATGCCAGCCAAAGAACCAGTAAGAAACTTGTTTTGTTCTCCACTCCAATCCAAGATATGGAACTTCTTTGGTTCGCCACTCTAATGCTGGGTATTTAAAGGCTGAGTCTTTTGAACCTAACGTTATTTTCGAACCATCATTGAGAGTGAATTCCATCTCGAGTACGCCATATGTCCACCACGTTTTATATTTGCCGTAGGTTACATCGACAGAGCGGACTTTGCTTGCATCAATAGTATGCAGTGAACCGCCTTGACCACCCACCATATTACTTGCTGTTGATCCAATAGCGTCAATCAGATCTCCTGAGCGGATTTTAAGTTGGTTGTCATCTGCTATTTTAACTGGATGGCTGTGATGTAAATGGGTATATCCATAAACAGGGGACTTAGCTATTTCATTGGTAGAGCTTGTTGCTGTATTACCAAGGAAGTTAGAGATGGCTTGTACACCACCACCTGGGTTTTCAAGGTTATTAACCTCCCACTTTACTGAGCCGTCATGCTCTAAAACTGCAAATACACTGTTTTGTGCTGTTGCTTTAGTGGCTGGTACTGATACAACAATTTCTGGTTTATTGTCGCTATCTAGGTTGGCAACGGAAGAAAACCAAACCGTATCATTCGCTTGATATTGCCAAGTAAATGAGCCGTCTCTTTTGTAAAGAGCGCCGTTTGAAAATATTTCTTGAACACCATCGCCATCCGCATCAAAGCTGATCGATGATGGAGCCCACTCCAAACTAAATAGCAAACCAGTATCGTAGTTATAAACACCATCGGCAGAGATGATCTCAATTGACCCATCATTGTTTAAATCAGAGATCGAGATTGTACCGACTGACCGTCCACCTGTGACATGCTTTAAAATTTGCTTTTTAATATTCCCTTCATTATCTAGGATAGTAATGTAAGGGCTTGATGCACTGGTAATAACAATATCAACAACACCATTACCATCAAGGTCTGCAACAGCAGGAGAGTAGCGAGCATCGGCTATGATGCCACCGTTATCGTATGACCAAAGCTCAGAACCATCAATACCACTTAATGCCCTAACTAGTCCACCTTGTGTATATTTGTTATTTTCAAACGTCACAACAATGATATCAGCAATATCATTCTCGTCGATTTTGCCATCGCCATTATCATCATTTAGCTGGGCAATAACAGGAGCCGCCATGACTTGATTTGATTCTGGTTTAAACGAGCTACTTTCCCAAGACCACTTTAATTGGGTGTTTATCTCACTAGGGTTTGATGCGGTTGCAATAGTGCTGACTGCAATACTGCTTATTGACAGTAGCCCGACCGCACATAACGAAAATTTAGAAGTCATTAGGTAACATCTCTCTCAGTATGTTTGTGTAAATTCCGATTTAAATTGATGTTGTTAACCTGTGCTGCACTTCAACGATAGGTCTTACGGTAAATAAGTTGAACATGGCACAACACGAGATGGAGGGATTATCAAGACTTAATAAGAGAGATTCAATCTAACATGGCTCTCATAAATGAGAGGTCTTAAAAATGAAACACTCACTAATAAAATACATTGCCAGTTTAACTTTTAGAAGATCACGTACCCAAACCATTGGAGCGGCCTGTAGGTG
>NZ_NDIM01000297.1:0-9282 GCF_002241375.1 Vibrio sp. V19_P1S1T109
GCTTAACACTCTCAATTCAAAGCTTGATGATTCAAGAGCGAAGAAAAAAGTAAGTATTTTGCGTAGCTGACTAAATTTTTGCCAACTATCGCCCAATCTAAGCAATAAAAGGCAGTTTTTAGGGGTCAAAACAGGAATAATAAAAATAGTCAATTTGAAGGTGTAGTGATAACTAAGGATCGTGTATTCTTAATTGCGAGCCACTGAATTCTAATAAAGATACGGATTATATGAATATAGGTTTAATCATTGCTCTTGTAGCAGTTTTGCTGGTGTTAGTCCTTGGCTATAACATCATGCTTCAATACAAAGTAAAGGTCGAGTCAGCTAAAAAGCAGGAGTCGACTCGATATATCGCCATTATTGATGCGACAGAAGACCTTATCGGCAACGCACACCACATGCCGTTTAGTAAAGAACTCTTAGTGTGTTTAAATACCCGTATCCTTGATGCCCTACTTAGTATGTATGAGCTTGACTCGAAAAATAAGCAGTTGGCACAACGCATTGAGCATATGAAAGGGCAAATTAAGCATTTACAAGAAAACCACCCAGGTGGTGACAGCACAACGTTTAAAGTACCCACCAGCGATAAACAAGCTTTGATTATGCTTAAACTAGTGAAACGTTTAAGAGACACGATTCGTAGTGAGCACAATAAAGGACGTTTTGAAACACAATCTTACGTCGCTGAAAATGCGCGTCTAGAAACAATACAAATTCGAATCAACATTGAAAATGTTGTTAAGCGGGCAAATGATTCGATCGTTCGTGGGCAACCCGGAACTGCGATTCAGCTATTGCGTAAAGGGATCGATGTTCTGAGTTCAAAAAATGATGCTTATTCCAATCAAGCTCGTGAAAAACTTCAGTCAATGTATGATGACTTAGAAAAACGACGCCAAACAAAAAGTGCAACAGATCTTCAACAAATTGAAGATAACGAGAGAAATAGTGATATGGAAGCACTGTTTGGTGAAAAGAAAAAATGGTAGCCCATTTTTTTGCTTAGGAAATATTTTTAAGGTCGCATAAGCGACCTTTTTTCATACAACAACGTAAAGAAAACATTAATTTAAATTAACGTATCATTTATCGCTTTTAGGACTTCATCTGGTCTTGTTGCCTGAGTAATTGGGCGACCGATGACTAGATAATCTGAACCAGCTTTTATGGCCTCACTCGGAGTCATAATACGTCTTTGATCTCCTACTTCAGAACCAATAGGGCGGATCCCTGGCGTAACTAATTTAAACTCTTGACCAAGATGGCTCTTAAGCATGTGCGCTTCTTGAGCTGAGCATACCACTCCATCTAACCCTGCATTTTGAGTTAGGCTAGCCAAACGCATTACATGCTCTTTAGGCGCAACATCGACGCCAATACCACGAAGATCAGATTGTTCCATACTGGTTAATACTGTGACAGCAATAAGTAGTGGTCTATCGTTACCATAAGGTTCAAGAATCTGACGAGACGCCGACATCATTCTCTCCCCACCACTGGCATGAACATTCACCATCCATACGCCAAGCTCAGCCGCCGCACGTACGGCTTTAGAGCACGTGTTGGGAATATCATGAAACTTTAGGTCTAAGAATACCGAAAAACCTCTTTTGTGTAGCTCACGCACAAAATCGGGACCAAACAGGGTAAACATCTCCTTGCCCACTTTTAATCGACAGCTGTTGGGGTCAATTTTATCAACAAAAGCTAACGCTTCCGCTTGTTGCTCATAATCCAACGCGACAATTACTCTCTGGTCTTTCATTTTCACTCCTAAAATAATTAAGCTAAAAAAATGCAGCTTTCATAAGCTGCAGTTTTCGAGTCGATCAGTAACTCCAGTACATGAACTCTATTCACCATCCAAACCACGGATAGGTTTAATTGAACCCCAATTCTTACATGATGGGCAGTGCCAGTAGAGAGAATGGGTTGAGAAACCACACTTTCTGCATCGGTAGTGAGGTTTTACTTTTAGTTGCTCACCTACCAATTTTTGCAAGGTCGACAAGCTCTCTTTCGCTCGACCTTCCTCTGCTTCGATGAGATGGTAGTCAATTAAACGGTAGAAACCCTTCATGGTCGGATTTTTAACCAATTGCCGTGTCAAAAGTTCCTGTGCAGCTCCAGCACCATCATGTTGTGCCACCAACTGTGCGAGCATCAGTTCAGCTGACACTCCAGCTTCATTGATAATGCACTCGCGTAAAAACTCAACAAGTTCACCCTCTTTCCCAATATGGTGATAGCACTCAGCAAGCGTCGGCAATACCTCGCCGATAAAATCAATGTCCTGCTCCAAGACCATCTGCATATACTGGATTGTATGATGGTAGTCATCATTTTCAAGATACAGCTTACCTAAAGAGATCGTTGCGCGTACACACTTCGGATCTTCAGACAGCGCTTTTTTAAGATATTGAATCGCTTTGCTATCGCGTCCTTCAGCCTTCTCTTGCATTGCAAGTTCACACCAGAAATGGGCTATAACACTGTGCATCCTTTTTCTGCCTAATTTTACCAACGCATAGGCGTAATCGATAGCTTTATGCCACTCTCGAGTTTGTTGGTAAATAGAAACCAATTGTTGCAACGCCGCTTCTTTGTGTTCGGGCTCTTCAATCAGTTGTTCAAATATTTTTTCAGCGCGGTCGAGAAAACCTGCCACCATATAATCTTTTGCCAATTGTTGTAAGGCGAGATTTTTTTGGTCAATAGTAAGACTTGAACGAGATATGAGATTTTGATGGATGCGGATAGCACGATCAACCTCTCCTCTTGAACGGAATAAGTTGCCCAGCGCTAAGTGGGTATCAATCGTTTCATTGTCTACTTGAAGTAGCTCAATAAAATGATCAACAGCCTTATCTGATTGATCAGAAAGCAGTAAGTTAAGGCCCGTCACATACTGACGAGAAATTTGGTGAGAGTGTTTCTGCTTGTCTTGCTGAGCACTGCGATTTCCCATATACCAGCCATAGGCGGCGGCAATCGGTAGTAGCAAGAAGAGAATTTCTAACATCAAGTCAGCCTTTATTTCACTACGCTTTACTTGTTACAGCGCTGTTCTCTGCTGTTTGCTTTTTCAGTTGCTTATTCAACTTTCTAACTTGCAACTGAGACTTAAAGTAGAAGCTACTGCCAAGCAAACAAGCAAGTAAAAAACCAGAGACAAAGACAGTGCCAAGTAAAGTAGACAGGTGAAATTCGCCTTGAGCGATCAAATAGTTAAATGTCACAACTGCTTGATTTTGAGCCCCTAATGCTAAAGCAATCAAAAAAAGTGCAAGAATTAGAACGATTTTTATAATTTTCATATGCCACTACCTATCCAGTATTGATCTGGTCTGATTATGCAGGAAAATGGCCTTACAAACCACGTCTATTATGGATTCCTTTCTTAAAAAAACGGCATACTTAAACTGTATGCCGTTTTTTAGAATACTCTCTAAATCGCTTTAGATATTCTCATTAACTCGCTCACGTAACTCTTTACCTGGCTTGAAATGAGGGACGAATTTTCCATCCAACACCACTTTATCACCGGTTTTAGGATTACGACCTACTCTAGGCTCACGATAGTGCAAAGAGAAACTACCAAATCCGCGAATTTCGATTCGCTCTCCGCTTTCTAAAGTTGATGCCATATGTTCAAGAATATCTTTCACAGCGTCTTCAATTTCTTTAGCAGATAGGTGCGTTTTCTCAGCACAGAGTCTTTCTATCAATTCAGACTTAGTCATAGTTTCCCTCATTACTTATCAAAGTAGGCACTAACTGAAAAAAAAGGAGCCTTACGGCCCCTTTTAGCGAGTTAGATTATTCGCCTTTAGCAGCCTTGAATGCATCAGCCATAGCATTACCAAACGCACTTTCATCAGCTTTGTTCAGTGTAGCCATTGCTTCTTGCTCATCAGCTTCATCTTTAGCTTTGATAGATAGGTTGATTACGCGGTTTTTACGGTCTACACCAGTAAATTTCGCTTCAACGCTGTCACCAACGCTTAGGACTAGAGACGCATCTTCAATACGGTCACGAGATGCTTCAGA
The DNA here is from genome assembly GCF_002241375.1 of Vibrio sp. V19_P1S1T109. Lineage (NCBI taxonomy): Bacteria > Pseudomonadati > Pseudomonadota > Gammaproteobacteria > Vibrionales > Vibrionaceae > Vibrio > Vibrio sp. V19_P1S1T109. The sequence goes on from NZ_NDIM01000297.1 coordinate 4,057, forward strand.
AGCACGGATGTAACCTTCAACGCCGTCTACAAGTTCAATTGTAGCACCTTTCGCGTCAACTGCAGTAACAGTACCGTTAACTAGAGTACCTTTTTTGTTATCAGCAACATATGCGTTGAACGGGTCGTTTTCCATTTGCTTAACGCCAAGAGAAATACGCTCACGCTCTGCATCTACTGCTAGAACAACTGCAGAGATTTCATCGCCTTTCTTGTAATCACGTACCGCTTCTTCTCCAGGAACGTTCCAAGAGATGTCAGATAGGTGAACTAGACCGTCGATGCCGCCGTCTAGACCGATGAAGATACCGAAGTCAGTGATAGACTTGATCTTACCAGTAACTTTGTCGCCTTTAGCTTGCGCTTCAGCGAATGACTGCCATGGGTTAGCTTTACACTGTTTAAGACCTAGAGAGATACGACGACGCTCTTCGTCGATATCAAGAACCATAACCTCAACTTCGTCGCCAACATTAACAACTTTAGATGGGTGGATGTTCTTGTTAGTCCAATCCATTTCAGAAACGTGTACTAGACCTTCAACGCCTTCTTCGATTTCAACGAAGCAGCCGTAGTCAGTTAGATTTGTTACACGGCCAGATAGTTTATGACCTTCTGGGTAACGCTTAGCGATAGCTACCCATGGATCTTCGCCAAGTTGCTTAAGACCTAGTGATACGCGAGTACGATCACGATCAAACTTAAGAACTTTAACTAGGATTTCGTCACCAACGTTAACGATTTCTGATGGGTGTTTAACGCGTTTCCAAGCCATATCTGTGATATGTAGAAGACCATCAACACCACCAAGGTCAACGAATGCGCCGTAGTCAGTAAGGTTCTTAACGATACCTTTAACTTCAGTGCCTTCTTGTAGAGTTTCAAGAAGTTCGTCACGTTCAACGCTGCTTTCTGATTCGATAACAGCACGACGAGAAACAACAACGTTGTTACGTTTCTGGTCTAGTTTGATAACTTTGAACTCTAGCTCTTTGTTTTCTAGGTGAGTAGTGTCACGGATAGGACGCACGTCAACAAGAGAGCCTGGAAGGAAAGCACGGATACCGTTTAGTTCAACAGTGAAGCCACCTTTAACTTTACCATTGATAATACCAATAACAGTTTCAGCTTCTTCGTAAGCTTTCTCAAGAACGATCCAAGCTTCATGACGCTTAGCTTTCTCACGAGAAAGTTGAGTTTCACCGAAACCATCTTCAACAGCGTCTAGAGCAACGTCTACTTCAGAACCAACTTCAACTTCAAGTTCGCCAGCAGCGTTCTTGAACTGTTCAGCAGGGATAGCAGACTCAGACTTAAGACCAGCGTCAACAAGAACGAAACCATTCTCGATAGCGACTACAGTACCTTTAACGATTGTACCTTGTTGAAATTGTGTTTCGTTTAAAAACTCTTCAAAGAGTTGAGCAAAAGATTCAGTCATTTATTTAATCTTCAATAATTAAACTTCCATGGGTATCCTACCGCATGGGGTTATTAAATTCGCCAGTCATCATCCTTGCGACCGACGCTCTTACCTAGCAGAACTACTCTGCCAGCTTAGATTCTACATATTGTAATGCTTCTTCTACAACTTCGTCGATAGACATTGAGGTTGAGTCAAGCAATAGCGCATCCTCTGCAGGGCGTAATGGGGCCACTGGGCGGTTACGATCTCGGTCGTCACGCTCTTGGATCTCGCTTAAAAGGGCGTCAAATTTAACATCTAGCCCTTTGAGTTGCAACTGCTTAAAGCGACGTTGGGCTCGCTCTTGCGCACTGGCATCGAGGAATATTTTCACTTCTGCTTGAGGAAACACAACTGTGCCCATATCACGTCCATCAGCAACCAGTCCCTGCCCTTTCGCAAAGGCTCGTTGGCGACGTAATAATGCCTCACGAACTCTAGGCAATGCCGCTACTTTTGATGCCGCCATTCCTGTCTCTTCTTTGCGCAATTCTTTCGATACGTCCTCACCTTCAAGAATCACTCTAACCAAGTCGCCTTCTGCGATAAATTGGACATCTAAATGTGTCGCCAAAGGAACAAGCGCTTCTTCCGACTCCGTATCCACACCGTGGTGAATCGCCGCCAATGCAAGAACGCGGTAAATAGCTCCAGAATCGAGCAAATGAAAGCCTAATTTCTTAGCCAACAACATACAAAGAGTGCCTTTACCTGCACCACTTGGTCCATCTACGGTAATTACCGGAGTGTGAGAGGACATGATTTACTCCACTTAGTTTTTATGCGGCTTGCTTGCTCGCTTTTGTCGGCGACAAATTATAGTGCTTATCCGTTACAGGCGCTAGGAAGGAATGGTGATATGACTGAAATTTCACAGTGATACAAGCGTCGCTTTTAGGGGGCGACGCTTTTGATAGAGACTTTTATAAAATGATACGCTCAGCGTTTTGCCTGACAGTAGCGGCACCAATGCCTTTCACCAAGCTCAGATCTTCTTTGGTTTTAAAATCGCCATTTTGTTGACGATATTCAACAATCGCTTGTGCTTTTTTAAGTCCAATACCTTTCAACAAAGTAGCAATTTCCTCAGCGGAAGCCTGATTTATATTAACCGTAATTTCAATGCCTTGGTGCGTTTCTACCACCTTTTCTTCTGCTAATGTCGGTGAAAGAGGCAATACGATACTTAGAAGTAACAACCCGAGTTTTGTTTTCAATTTCATATGAACATTTCCTTGTTTATTAATGGGTACCAATATTAATTGAGCTTGGAAATGAGAGGGAATCAAAAAGGTAGAAATTGAAATGGGCTGCATAAGCAGCCCATTTTGAGTTTCATATCAATTACATTACTAGCCTTTATTGGCTCACAACATAATATTCAATGTCTGTATTTTTACGCAAAGTTGTAAGTATCGCAGCCAAATCACGTTGGCTACCGATGCGCTCTAACTGAGCCGTAATTTGATCGTTGTACTGAGGTGTGACTTTAGCCTCAACCTTATGTAGTTCAACAAGAACAATATCACCGTTCATTGCTTTCGCTTGACCGTAAACCACACTATCTGTAGCGGGTTTAGGGAGAGAAAACACCGTACTCGCCAATGGAGAGCTACGATCAATCATTTCCAACTCAGCAAATTTTAACCCACGCTGTTCCAATAAGGATTGGTCACCTTTCTTTAGGGTATCAATCAATTTTGTGGCTAACTCAATCGCTTGTTGTTCGCCTTTAACTTTAGAAAGCTGAGCAACCACTTGCTCTTTCACTTCAGCCAAAGGAAGAACCATTTGTTCCCGAGCATCATCAACACGAACAACGATAACGTGTTCTGGGGCAACTTCTAATACCTCAGAATTGAGCCTATCTTCTTTTACCTCTGGGCTTAGAATAGCTTGAAGAACAGCTGGATTTTTAAGAATTTCAGGCGCATCTTGCTGAGAAATAAAATCGGTTTTCTGAATCTTAGCTGAGATAGCGTTTGCTGCTTCATCCAGAGAGTCAGGTGATTCAAATGCCACTTTTTCTAGCTTAGTCTGCAACTCATAAAACTGATCAGCGGCCTTTTGGTCTACCATTTCAGCTTTGATTTCAGAGGCAACCTGTGCGTAGGGCTGTGCGATAGGGGCTTTAACATCATCAAGACGGATAATGTGATAGCCAAATTCAGATTTGACCAGCCCTGTGATATCCCCTATCTGTTCGATAGCAAAGGCTGCTTGTTCAAAAGCTGGGTCCATCACATCATGTTCAATCCAACCTAGCGAACCACCCTCTTCTGCGCTTCCTACGTCTTCTGATTTTTCTTTCGCTAAAGTCGCGAAATCAGCGCCAGCATTCAGTTCATCGAGAATCGCCTGCGCTTTAGTTTTATCATCACCTTGAACCAAAATATGGCTTACTTTACGTTGTGCTTGAGTGGAGTATTTGTCTAAATGCTCTTGGTAGTACTGCTCGGCCTGTTCATCAGACACTACAATTTGGTCTTTCAATTGTTGGGCAGAAAGCTCGATATAAGCCACTTTAACCTGCTCTGGACGGGTATAGCGCTCTGCATTTTGTTGATAATATTGAGTAATTTCTTCATCACTCAACTCAACATTTTTAGCAAAGTCGCTGAGTGACAATGTGAGCGCACGGATATCACGGGTTTGAGAGATCAGTTCACTTTGCTGATTAACCTCACCCTGCAACGTAAATTCACTACCTTGGATAGCACTAAGTAACTGGTTACGGATAAGATCACGACGTAGATATTCTGCAAAGCTTTCAGCAGAGAAACCTGCACGGCGAAGAGCCGCTTGATAGATTTCTTGGTCAAACTTACCGCCAGTCTGGAATTGGGGCATGTCTAAAATCATTTTACGAACCTGATCATCGCTCACTCGTAAACCTAGTGATTGTGCATGCTGCTCCAACAATAAATCGTTAACCATACGATCAAGCACTGACTTACGAAATGACTCGACATACTGAGGATCAGCGAGCAAGTTAGCAAAATAATCCCCTAATTGGGATTGCATGCGATTGCGCTCGTTCTGGTACGCTTGTTCAAATTCACCACGGCCAATCTCACTATTGCCAACTTTAGCCGCAGCATTACTGCCACCGCTGACCAAGTAGCTACCGACACCTGCGAATACGAATGATAAGATAATCATTCCTAGAATAATTTTCACCGCGATGCTGTTCACGCCTTCGCGTAATCGATCCATCATAATCTAACTGCTCTCCGGATAAGAAGCTTCACACTTCAGCCTAAAAATTGAATAGCGCGATAATATCAGAAAAAGAAATGCGCATCAGTAGGATGCGCATAATTTCAAAAGGTTCGAATTAATTTTGCGCTTAAGCCGCAAAAAAATAACGATTTTGATTAGTTGCAAGCGTCTTTAAGCGCTTTGCCTGCTTTGAAAGCAGGTACTTTTGCTTCTGCGATTTGGATCTCTTCACCCGTTTTAGGGTTACGACCCGTGCGCGCTGCACGAGTGCGAACGCTAAATGTACCAAAGCCAACAAGCGCTACTTGATCGCCAGATTGAAGAGTGCCACTAACGGCTTCGATGAATGCATCAAGAGCACGGCCTGCCGATGCTTTAGAGATGTCAGCGTTTTCTGCGATTTTTTCTACTAATTGTGTTTTATTCACTGTGATTCCCCTTTGCGTCACCCATTATTATTTTTTAACGGTGACTTTTCGTTCCATTAAGTTCCCAAACTAGCTTGAAGCCTTATTACATCTGGGCTGCAAGCTATAGGGG
>NZ_NDIM01000180.1:0-32606 GCF_002241375.1 Vibrio sp. V19_P1S1T109
TTTTTACTCTGAGTGGTTCTGTGCTTGGCTTGGCAATACTGGCCTTTTACTCCACATTTTTCAGTTGAGTTAAGGTTTTTTTTCTGCGAAAATTTTAAACTGAACACCTTGCCCTTTGAATGTCTATGCATGTTTTCATTCAAAGCCTGTGCGTATCGCCGCACTATTCATAATTAAGCCTAATACCGTTAGGCTTGTCTGGTCTTTAAGCCAAAATTATTTCTGTCCAAAGGTGTGCTGACGGGGTGTAAAAAATAGGTATTGATACTGGCTGGTTTTCGAGAGGATGAAATCGAAGAGTTTCTAGCTTAGTAATACATACTCACTAACCCAAAGACTTTTTTGTGACATTGGATGGTTAGTGAGTCGTGTACTAATACACGATTAGAATGGTATCATCGCATACAAGATAGCTTGATGTGTTTTTGTAAAGTTTTATTGGTTTTCGTGACTTTTTTAACGGAATTCTTTACAGTTTTAGTTGTGGTTGGTTTTTATCTGTTGTTTAACAATGGCTTAATGGGCTGTCCCTTTGCTCAAGGTAACCATAACCATTCTAAACGTTCGAATGTCGAAAAAAGCCGCGAAAACCGCGGCTTTTTTATATAGTTATCACTATTAGCATTTTCTTATTTGTCAGCACAGCTTAGTGATCGACAAAGTTTACGTTGAAAAGGAATTCAGCATTCATGCGGTATACACCAACACTGAAACTGAGTACTCGGTTAGTAGCTTTTGTTACGCTCATCGTAACCAGTGCAATGTTCATTTTGTTTATTGGTGGAACTTTGTCTTTTCAACGGCTTGGACAAGAATATCTCAATCACTACCTAGCAGGAATTGTGGAGGTAGTCGATAAAGAAATAGAAGATCCTGATGCCGCTTATTCATTGCAACGTTGGATGCCCAAAATGTTGCAAGCCAGTAGCATTGTTGAAATGCAGCTCTCTTCACCAGCTGGCGTTATTTACCGTTTTAAAGATACCTCGTCCAAAGTCGACCCTGCCCGTTTGTACCATATTGATATTATCCTTGAACGTAATCCAGGCTACAGCATCAGCTTTAAAGCAGTTCCTCCCTATCTCAGTTATAGCTACTCATTGGGTGCCATGTGGTCTATTACGTTGGCAGTTGGTCTCATCGTGTTTTGTTTGATTCGTGGGGTAAAGTGGCTTAAAGAGCAATTGCTTGGAACTGAATTGTTGGAGGAGCGAGGGCGAATGATTCTCGCCGGTCGAGTGGAGCAGTACGCCAAAGGTGATCACCGCGAGTGGCCTTATACGGCGAGTGAGGCGCTTGATGTCCTGATTGATGAGCTGCAAGATGCTCGTCAAGAGCGTAGCCGCTTTGATACTTTTATCCGGACCCAAACCTTCTTAGATAAGTTGACGGGTACGGCCAACCGTGTCCTTTTTGATAGCAAATTGGAATCAGCCTTGTTAGAGAATGGCGCGCGTGGTGGCGTTTTGTTAGTGCGTATCGATGATTGGGATTCTCTGTGCGAAGAAAATGATAAAAAAGCAGCGGATGATCTCGTTGTGGAAGTCGGGGAGAACATCTCTAACGTCATACAGCGTTACCCGGATGTTATTTTATCTCGCTATTACGATACCGATTTTGCCATTTTTGTGCCGCACCAAGGGGTAAAAGAGGTCGCTTCTATTGCTACACAATGTTTGAAGCTTTTAGCGCGCATATCGCCTCCTGAGCCGCTCGATAAAGAAAACTGGTGCCATATAGGTATCAGTATGTACAGCGAAGGCGAGCGGCGTGGTCGAGTGTTGGATGAGGCAGAAACGGCCTTAAAAAGTGCTCAGTTACAGCGAGTGAATACGTGGAGCCGCTTTAAAAAGAGTACTTTTTTCCAAGAGGAACGCGGCAGTGTGCGTTGGCGAACTTTGTTTGATCAGGTGCTGACGCCTGAGAAAATAATTTTATTCCGTCAACCTTGCTATTTGCTTGAAAAGACGAATGATTTAGTATGGCTGCACGATGAGTTGTTTGCGCGTATTGATGATCCAGAACAAGGTGTTATAAAAGCCTCTCGCTTCCATTCAGCCTTAGAAACGGTTGGTTATGAAATGGTAATGGATCGAGCCGTATTGCTTAAAGTCGTTCGTTTGCTTAAAAGCTCTGAAGTTAAGGTCAATGTGTCAGTGAACTTGCATGTGATTCCATTCGCCGATAAGCAGTATTTTAAGTGGTTCCGGCATGAATTGTTGCAACTTACCTCGAGTAGCCGATCGCAGCTCTCCTTTGAGTTTCCTGAAGGCCGATTAGTGCAACATCTCGATTATATGCGCCCCGTTATTAAGATGATCTCCGGCCTCGGTGCTAAGGTAATCGTAGGGCAGGCGGGCAGAACCATTGTCAGCACTCACTACATAAAAGATCTTAAGATTGATTTCCTTAAGTTACACCGCAGTTTGATGAAGAAAATAGACCAACGGCATGAAAATCAGCTGTTTGTTCGTAGCATGATCGGTGCTTGTGGCGGTACTCAGACTCAAGTTATTGCGGTCGGTGTCGAAACAGAGCAAGAGTGGCAAACGCTAAAAAACCTAGGCATTCATGGTGGGCAAGGCCGACTGTTTGAAGAAGAACAGCCTTTGTTACCTGAGAAAATAATTAGCCCTAGCGTGACCTTAGGGCGAAGAAATCGTTGGCGTAAAAAATAAAAGCGAACCTATATGAATCTTCAGTCACTGATTGATAAATTAAAACCATCTAAAGCGACGTTGCGGCAATTGTTCGTTGTCGTAAGACCTGATGCTCTCTATTTCTCGGCTTTGGATGATGCGACTTTGCCGACAGAGATCCCGCTTGATGGTGCAACGTGGCAACATGTACTCTTTCACGCACTCAAACCGCTCAACATCAAGGGTACGGTAATTAACCTTGTCCTCCACGCTCATTTTTATCAAACTTATCAAATAGAAAAACCGCAGTTACCCAAAGAAGAGTGGTCAGTCGCCCTGCCATTTTTATTGAAAGATCTGGTGACAGAGAAAGTCACTGACATCATCGCTGATGCTTTTCCGTTACCCGCAGATAATAAAATTCAAGCCTACGTGGTCTCAAAACGCACGGTATTGGAAGTGGCGTCGCAACTGAGTGCGATGGGTTTAGCGTTAGGCAAAGTCATTCCCGAAGATGAAGTGTGGGCGAGAAGTGCCGGTGATCTTGAGCATTTTTTGCTGCTACAGCGCAGTAAAAACAGCAGTTTTAAGTTTGACGCATTTGTGGATCGAAAATGCTGTTTTCAACGCACAATGAGAGGTGTTGTCTCTCCCATTACTGGTGTCGCCAGCTCGGTTTTACAGCTCGATGGCTTAGCGTTAGAACTGCAACGTTCGATTGATTACCTTTCCTCGCAGCTTAAAGGGGCCTCATTACATCAGCTAAAAGTGCTGTGTGATGAAGAAGCGCAGCAAGAGTTGGTCGATGCATTAAATGAACGCCTAAATGTCAAAGTTTCCCTGCTTGATGAGCGGTTACCGAGTTCGGCGCATCTGCTGGTGGAGCAAGTGACTCGCATTGACGATTCAATGCTCAACTTATACCCGGCGCATCTTAAGCCGAAGAAAGAGTATTTTTCACTCTCCATGGTCTGCGCGATTTGGGGCATTGTCGCTTTAGTGATGCTATTGGCCTATGCCAGTTATCAATGGCAAAATAGTCAATTGAAACAGCAGCTACAAGCTAAACAAGCGCAAAATAAAGTCCTTGCTGCTGAATTAGAAACGACCAAACAGAAAGTTGATAAGCATAAGCCATCGGTTGAAAAAATGGCGGCGATTGAGCGTTTGAAGCAGCAAATTAAGGGCAAACAAGCCACATTGGATTCGATTAATGAGTTTGATCAATCACAACAGGTCGGTTACTCAGGAGTCATGCGTTCGCTCGCCACACTCAGCCGTGATGATATTTCATTAACGACCATTACCATTCAACATGAGCAGCTCGATTTGCAAGGCTTAGCCAGAGAGGCGAAAGATATTCCAAACTGGTTAAGTCAGTTTAAAAGCGAACTGAACCTAGTGGGACGTAGTTTTGAAAAGTTAAAAATTGCGCGCAATGAGCAAGGCATTCTCATCTTTGAGCTTAAAACTAAAGCGGAGGATAGCCAATGAATTGGCAGAGCATCAGCAACAAATTTTTAGCCATCAGTTCGCGTGAAAAAATGTTGATCGCCTTGTGCGGTTTAGTAGTGATTGCGCTGCTCCTGTTTAGCTTGTTACTTGAACCCGCGATGAAATCGGTGGCGGCTAATCGGTTACAGCTTCAGTCTGTTGAGCAGATGAACCAGCGAATGCAAGGTGAAATTCTGTTATTGACTGCTAAGCTTAATAAAGATCCGAATCAAGAGATCAATCTAGAATTCAAACAGTTAATGGCGCAGAGCCAAACTCTCTCGCTTGAGCTGGCAGCATTGGTTGATTCACTGATTACACCCGCGAAGATGGCGCAATTGCTTGAAAGTGTTTTGGCAACCAGCCCAGAGTTGACGTTGGTCTCCATGGAGTCATTAGCAGCAGAGCCGATTGCAAATAACAACCAATCATCTGAATATTCAGGCTATTATGTTCATCCTGTGAGATTGGAGTTCACCGGTAATTACTTCGCGATATTGAATTATTTGACCAATTTAGAAAGTTTACCGATGAAGTATTATTGGCGTCATTTCCAATACAAGGTAGAAAATTACCCCCAAGCCAGAGTCATTATGGAAGTGTACACATTAGGCATTAGACAGGAGTTTATTGGTGGTTAGATCCGTTTTTTCACTGCTGTTAATGTGTTTTGTATGCAGTAGTTGGGCAGCGCAAGATCCTACCGCGCCATTAGGTTGGGCGAGTGAGAGCGCATCACCTGTCAATAAGATAGAGAGTTACCCGCTACCTAGGTTGCAAAGTATTGTATGCCAACAAACCATACCTTGTGTGGCAGTGCTTAACGATCAAGTGGTTGGCATCGGAGAGTCGCTATTTGGCTACACAGTAGAAGCCATTGAACCACAGCAAGTGACCCTTTCTCGCAGAGGAAAGACGTGGGATTTAGGCCTCTTTTCTCTGGACATCAAGCAGTAAGGTATAGAAATCGTATGCGTAAAATCGTATTAGGCGTAGTCATCGTATCCTTAATGGGCTGTTCTATGGGGCATCGTGATCCAGTTGAGATGAAACAGTCTTTGAATCAGGCGATTAATGAAGCCAACAGCCGAAATCTAGCCGTTCTACCGGCCTCCGTAGAAGCTGACTTGATGCCTGACATTGAGGGAATCACAGCGCGCAGTCAAGAAACGGTTAAACGCTTTCGTATCCAAGCTGATAATGTGGATGCAAGGGTATTTTTTGCCAGTTTAGTGAAAGGAACGGAGTTTAGTGCCGCCATCCACCCTGAAGTTACTGGAAGTGTAACGGTAAATCTAACTGACGTGACTTTGGATGATGTATTGGCCGTCGTTCGTGACATGTATGGCTATGAAATTATTAAAAAGGGTAAAGTGATTCAGGTTTACCCGTCAGGCCTGCGTACGGTGACTATCCCGGTCGATTATTTACAACTTAAACGTACGGGCCGTTCTTTAACTTCCATCACCACCGGTACGATCACTAATACGGATACCGGTTCTAGTTCCTCGAGTAGTTCTAGCTCAAATTCCAGTACTAATTCCAATTCGAGTAACTCATCCAGTAATTCGAAAGGTGGGACTGAAATTGAAACCACCAGTGAAAGCGATTTCTGGCCGCAGCTTGAAAAAGCCGTTGCACAGCTGATTGGCTCGGGCAAAGGTCAAGGCGTTGTTGTCACGCCACAAGCGAGCGTAATCACTGTTCGAGCCTACCCAGATGAAATTCGCGAAGTGCGTAACTTCCTTGGCATTTCTCAGCAACGTCTACAGCGACAAGTGATCCTTGAAGCGAAAATTTTAGAAGTCACCTTGAGCGATGGTTACCAGCAAGGGATCAATTGGTCAAATATGTCCTTTGGCAATGGTGATGTTGTGATTAATAAGGTCGGTAGTGCGGCTTCGTTACTGCCGGGGATGGATGCGATTGGCACTCTGCTGCAAGGCCAAACCAATGTCACCATTTCAGATGGCAGCTTCCAAGCAGTGCTTAACTTCATGGGCACTCAGGGCGATTTGAATGTCCTATCCAGTCCAAGAGTCACCGCTGCTAACAACCAAAAAGCAGTGATCAAAGTCGGCACTGATGAATACTATGTCACTGACGTGACGGGTGTGGTTGGTAATGGCGATAACTCTAATGTTGCACCAGATATCCAACTCACGCCTTTTTTCTCGGGTATCTCGCTCGACGTGACGCCACAAATTGATGACCAAGGCAATGTGCTATTGCACGTGCACCCCGCGGTGATTGAAGTCGACGAGCAGAAGAAACAAATTGAATATGCAGGCAACCAAATTGTGTTGCCATTAGCGCGCAGTACGATCCGTGAATCAGATTCGGTGATCCGCGCGCAAGATGGTGACGTGGTGGTGATTGGTGGATTAATGAAATCCAACACCTCCAATCAAGTATCTAAAGTCCCTTTTTTGGGGGATTTACCCGGTTTAGGATATCTGTTTCGTAACACCTCGGAGCTGACTGAGAAAACCGAATTGGTGATTTTGCTGAAACCAACGGTTGTGGGTGTTAATACGTGGCAAAAAGAGCTCGAACGCTCGCGTGAACTACTGCAGGAGTGGTTCCCAGACGAAGAATAAACATCATGTATCTTGAGCACTTTGGTTTTGAGCAACTGCCTTTTCATCTTACGCCTAATACATCACTGTTTTTAGGCTTAGCGCCACATTACGAGGCGATTCAGACAGTGAGTGCCGCCATTGATTTAGGCGAAGGGGTGATCAAGATAACCGGAGAAGTCGGAACCGGAAAAACCATGGTGTGTCGTATGTTGATCAATCATTTACATGATCATATTGCACTGATTTACTTACCCAACCCAGCGCTTAATGGTCGAGAACTTCGCCAAGCTGTCGCCAGCGAACTAGGCCTTAGTAAGCAAGATGATGCGGATATTGTTGATCGTATTCAGCAACAATTGATTGTGCTAAAGCAGCAGGGGAAACGAGTAGTCGCGATTGTTGACGAAGCACAAGCGTTACCAGACGATGCATTGGAAGTGCTGCGTTTATTCGGCAATTTAGAAACAGAATACACAAAGTTGTTGCAACTGGTGTTGATCGGCCAACCGGAGCTCGATGAGCGTTTAGCGCAGCACCATCTGCGCCAATTTCGCCAACGAATTACTTTTAGCGCTTATCTGCGGCCGCTCTCTTTAGATGAAACAGTCGCTTATATCGAGAGCCGCTTGAGCAAAGCCGGAGGTGATGCGCAACTGTTTAATCTTGAACAGAAAAAAGCGTTGTGGCGAGCCAGTTATGGCACCCCTCGTTTGATTAACCAAGTGTGTCACAAAGCTCTGTTGCTGGCTTTTACGCAAAACGACAGCACGATTCGCAATCAGCACCTATTTACAGCGATTCACGATACGTTTGATACCTGTAAGCCTAAGTTTAAACGCCCTTTTATGTGGGGATGGAGTCAATCATGAGTGCGATGAACGATGCACTATCAAAACTGGCACAAGCGCAACGCCAGTCGGTGGTGAACTTGCAACCAGCGCAAGTTGCGAAAGTAAAACGCAGCCGCGCTTGGTTGTGGATGGTAGCCGGGTTTGCTGCCAGCCTTGCGGTCGGTGGATGGGCGGTGTCACAGCAGCAAGCTATGGTTGACCAAGCTGCGGTTGACCAAACTATTGTCGGTCAAACTATGGTCAGCCAAACAGTGGTCAGTCAGACATTGGCCAATCAAGCGATAGTGAATGAACCTAAGAGCCTGTTGTTAGAGGTTGATGAGCGAAGCTCTTCGCCTGCGCTTGTTTCCCCGACCACCAAAATTGTTCCGGTTCACCGTCCCGTTTACCAAACTGCCGTTGTTGCAGTGGACAAAAAAACGTCAAATTCAGCAATGCCCACAGTGACGGTTAAACAGGATTCGGCCTTAGCCAATCAACAGCCGTTGTATTCTAACCGTGCGGTCGCGCTCGGTGCTGAAAGTGGCCAAGAAATCTCAAGTGTTTTGATTGAACAAGTGGATTTGACGCCAGAGCAACTGGCGGTAAAAGCAATGAGCCGCGCTGATAAAGCCGTGGACAGTAATGATCTCAAAGAGGCACTGGATGCGTACAGTGAAGTGCTACGCTTTACCCCAGAAAATGAACTCGCCCGTCAAAAATTATCCGCGCTCTATTACGGCAAAGGTGATGCGCGCAAAGCTTTTGAAATTTTACAAAGCGGTATAAAACTCAATCATAGCGGAGAAAGTTTGCGGATCGCGTTAGCCAAATTACTGATTAAAGAGAAGCAGAGTGAAGCGGCGTTAACCCCTCTAGTTCATTTACCTGACAATGCTTCGATCGATTATCTCTCGCTAAGGGCAGCCTTGGCACAAAAAGCCAAGCAAGATTCACTCGCATTAGAAAGCTATCAACGCTTAGTCAAGCTTGATGCTGAGAACGCACGCTGGTGGTTAGGGCTTGCGATAGCACAAGAGCGCACGATGGATTTTCAGGTGGCCAAATATACCTACCAACAAGCGCTTGCGAAAGTTGGCCTCTCGAGTCAGTCGCAACTATTTATTCGTGATCGCCTAGTCGTACTAAGCAGTTTAGAGGAGAGTACGAGTGCAAATTAAGCTACGAAAACGCTTAGGTGATCTGCTGGTTGAAGAAGGGATCATCACTGAAAATCAAGTTGAACAAGCGCTCGCTGCGCAAAAACGCAGTGGACGTAAACTGGGTGACACGCTGATCGAACTCGGCTTTTTGTCAGAGCAGCAGATGCTTAGCTTCTTATCGCAGCAACTTTCGCTGCCGTTGATCGATCTCAGCCGAGCCAATGTTGATATTGATGCAGTGCAGATCCTCCCGGAAGTACATGCACGCCGTTTACGCGCCTTAATCATTGGCAAAAATGGCGACACGCTGCGCATCGCAATGAGTGATCCGGCGGATCTGTTTGCTCAAGAATCTCTGCTTACTCAATTACCCCAATACAGTTTTGAATTTGTTATTGCTCCAGAAAAACAATTGGTTGAAGGGTTTGATCGTTACTATCGCCGCACCAAAGAGATTGCGTCCTTTGCCGAGCAGCTACAACTGGAACACCAAGGCAATACCGCCTTTGATTTCGATATCGGTGATGATGATAGCGATGAAGTGACCGTTGTTAAGCTCATCAACTCTCTATTTGAAGATGCGATTCAGGTCGGGGCGTCTGATATTCATATCGAACCTGATGCCAACGTATTGCGTTTGCGCCAGCGGATTGATGGGGTATTACACGAAACCCTACTCAATGAAACCAACATCGCTTCGGCTTTAGTGCTGCGTTTAAAATTGATGGCCAATCTTGATATCTCAGAAAAACGCCTCCCACAAGATGGCCGTTTTAATATCCGAGCCAAAGGCCAATCGGTCGATATTCGTATGTCGACCATGCCAGTACAATACGGTGAATCGGTGGTGATGCGTTTGCTCAACCAATCATCCGGAGTTCGTAAACTGGAAGAGTCAGGTATTCCTGATGATATTTTACAGCGTTTACGTCATCAACTTAAACGTCCACACGGCATGATCTTAGTGACTGGCCCAACCGGCTCTGGGAAAACGACGACGCTGTACGGCGCGTTATCAGAGCTCAATGTTCCCGGTAAAAAAATCATTACCGCAGAAGATCCAGTTGAGTACCGATTGCCACGCATCAGCCAAGTGCAGATCAATCCTAAAATTGACCTTGATTTCTCAACTGTGCTGAGAACCTTTTTGCGTCAAGACCCGGACATTATTCTAGTCGGGGAGATGCGCGATCAAGAAACCGTTGAAATTGGTTTGCGCGCGGCCTTAACCGGCCACTTAGTGTTGAGCACCTTACACACCAATGATGCCGTTGATAGCGCCTTGCGCATGATGGACATGGGCGCGCCGGGTTATTTAGTGGCCAGCGCCGTGCGGGCGGTGGTTGCCCAACGTTTAGTGCGTAAAGTGTGCCCCGATTGTAAAGCGGTGGATGAGGTTGATGAAGCGCGCAAACAGTGGCTGACGGTGCGTTTCCCAAATCAAGTTGAAGCGGCTTTTACACGTGGGCGTGGGTGCCAGAACTGCAATTTGACGGGGTACCGTGGGCGAATTGGGGTTTTTGAAATGCTAGAACTTGAACACGAGATGATGGATGCGCTGCGCGCCAACGATGCAGTTAGTTTTGCGCAAGCCGCTCGTCAGTCGAAGCAATACAAACCGCTGCTAGCTTCGGCGATGGAGTTGGCGCTACAAGGGGTTGTCAGTTTAGATGAAGTGATGAGCTTAGGTGAAGGTGATTCATCCGGCATCATTCAAGCCATCTATCTATAGTTAAGGTTACTCATGCCAACGTATCGTTATCAGGGTCGAAATTTAGATGGTAGCAAAACCTCTGGGCATGTTGATGCCCCGACAGAAGAGCTCGCGGCGGAAGCGCTATTTAACAAGGGTGTGATTCCGACCTTAATTTCGTCAGACCAAGGGGCTGATTTTTCGATTGATTGGAAATCGCTGTTTACCCCAAGTGTGCCACTTGAGGTGTTGGTGATCTTCTGTCGTCAGCTTTACAGCTTGACCAAGGCGGGAGTGCCGCTGCTGCGCTCGATGAAAGGACTTATCCAAAATTGTGCCAATAAACAGCTTAAAGAAGCATTGGAAGCGGTTAGTAATGAGCTAACCAACGGGCGCAGTTTATCGAGCTCAATGCAGATGTACCCGAAAGTCTTTAGCCCGTTGTTTGTGTCGATGATCCACGTCGGTGAGAACACAGGGCGGCTCGATGAAGCTTTGCTGCAATTGTCTCATTACTACGAGCAAGAAGTCGAAACTCGTAAACGGATTAAAACGGCGATGCGTTATCCGAGTTTTGTCATCAGCTTTATTTTGGTCGCGATGTTCATTCTCAACGTTAAAGTGATCCCACAATTTACTAGTATGTTTAGCCGTTTCGGGGTTGATTTACCGCTGCCAACTCGCATTTTAATTGGTATGTCAGATTTCTTTGTCAACTACTGGCCGATGATGATAGGCGTATTGCTTGGGTGTTTATTTGCTTTCAGAGCTTGGTTGAGCACAGCCGCAGGGCGTCAAAAGTGGGATAAGTTTCGCTTAAGAATGCCAATTGTCGGCGGCATAGTGAACCGAGCGCAATTGGCGCGTTTTTCTCGAACTTTTGCCTTGATGTTGAAAGCGGGGGTGCCGTTAAACCAATCGATAGCATTATCTGCCGAAGCGTTGGATAACAAATTTCTAGAATCTCGCCTGTTAGAAATGAAAGCTGCCATTGAAGCGGGAACAAGCGTATCCACCACCGCGGTAAACGCCAATATTTTTACGCCATTAGTTATTCAGATGATTTCGGTGGGTGAAGAGACAGGGCGCATTGATGAGTTGCTACTTGAAGTCGCGGACTTCTATGATAGAGAGGTGGATTACGATCTCAAAACCCTCACCGCGCGCATAGAGCCGATTTTATTGGTGATTGTTGCCGCTATGGTGTTGGTGCTGGCACTTGGCATCTTTTTGCCAATGTGGGGAATGCTCGACGCGATCAAAGGATAAAGGTTGTCAGATGAAAACGGCGATAGAGCGTTCTCAGTTCGTAATTTGGGGGTTGATTGTATTTGTTCTTTTGATGGCTTTGCTATCAGCATGGCAGTCGATAGAAAAAGAAGCCAATCAAACCGCATTAGCGATGGCGAGCAGTAAAATCGTAGAAAGTGCCAATTTTTATAAGCAAGATTGGTTATTAAAGGGGCGGCCCTCAACTTTAATCGCGAATGGTCGATTACTCAATATGAGTGCAACGGGCTGGGTATTACCATTGGCTGAGAATGAATCAAGTATAGATTGTCGTTATTGGTTAAGCCTGCTATACCCAGATGAACAACTACTTGAAAGCAAAGTGATTTCAATTGAGTCGGCACATCAAGCAAATCAGTATCAATGTCGCTATGTTTACAGTCAAAAACAGGTGATAACCATTGAACTTTTAAGGGATAAGTTTACAGTAAGCGTCGATTTTTCAGCATGAGTTTTCGACATAAGCAGTGAAATGGGCACTCGCCCCGTAGCGATGCGAGAACAAGTGCGTATAATACACGGTAATAACAAAGAGATAGGTAGAGCATGGATAACAAACAAACGGGCTTTTCCTTAGTTGAATTAGTCGTAGTGATTGTGGTTGTCGGCTTATTAGCCGTTGCAGCGCTACCCCGCTTTTTAGATGTCACCGATGAAGCGAAAAAAGCCAGCATCGAAGGGGTTGCCGGTGGTTTTGCTACTGGTGTTCTATCGGCGCGTGCTCAGTGGGAAGCTCAGGCAAGAACCTCTGTGACTTTGGGCTCGGAAAAACAAAACACCGTCAACTATGATGGTGTCAATTTCTGGCTGACTCGCTCTACAGATAGCAGCGGGGCCGCAACAGGTTTTAGGGACGGTTATCCGTTGGCGCTCAATACCGATAATACCAGTTATCCAGCGGCGATTACGGATCAGTCATGTATTGATTTAATGGATAATTTGCTGCAAAACCCACCAAAAGTTGACACAGTCGCTAATGCAGCCAATAACGCTAATGTAAAATATTCAGCACAAGCCGATGACGGGCAAGCCACTTGTACTTATGTGCAAAAAGAGGGCGGAACCGCGCACCAGTTTGTGTATGAGATAAAAACTGGTCGTGTGACCGTCACTTTGCAGTAAGTCTGCGCATTGATTAAAACATAGAGAGAAAGTAACTATGAAAAGACAAAACGGTTTCACCCTAATCGAACTTGTGGTTGTGATTGTCATTCTCGGCATTCTCGCCGTCACCGCCGCACCACGTTTTTTGAATTTGCAAGGCGATGCGCGTGATGCTTCTTTACAAGGACTAAAAGGTGCGATGCAAGGTGCCGCTGGCATTGTTTATGGCCGAGCGGCAATTGATGGTAAAGAGTCTGTCTCTGCAGCAGATGTCGCTATTAGTGGTATTAGCGGTGCAGTAAAAGTTGTGTGGGGTTATCCTGAAGCAAGTGCTAATGGTATAGGTAAAGTCGTGACTGGTTTGGATAGTGATTGGAAAGTTGTATCAGGTTCAAATACTACTAATGACGCTATATCGTATACTTTCAAAACGGGTAGCGATGATTCTAGTAAATGTTTTGTTAAATACGCAGTAACTCCAAGTACGCCATCATCTGAGCCCACGATTGAAATCGTAAGTTGTAAGTAAGAAAAGCGTAGGGTTATCGCCTTGTAGGTAAAGGCCAGCATTGCTGGCCTTTACTTTATCTATAACGAGAGTTCTTTCTCACCCACAAAAGTCAGTAAAACTTAAGCCCACTACGGAAGTTTCTTATATACTTTAAGCACTTGTTTTTTCGCTAGAGGTATAAAATGCAGCAACATTTAGCAGCGCGGCGTGGTTTTACGTTGATCGAGCTGGTCGTGGTTATTGTGCTGCTGGGCATTGTTGCTGTGTACGCTGCAAGCCGTTATACCGGCATCTCCTCCTTTTCAAGCGTGACCACACAAAGCGAAGTGTTGGCCTCATTGCGTTTAACCCAAAGCCGCGCCATGCAGCGCACCGACCTCTGTAATCGCTGGTTGGTCAGCAATAATCAAGCACAGCAAGTATCTCCTTCCGTTTCTGCTGGTGCTTGCACCACTTCACTACCAAGTACGCTGGCAGACAGCAGTTTTGTCGATGCTGCGGCGAACGATATCACCCTGACGTTAACCAATAATGATGGTAGCCATTTTTTAGATTTTGATAGTTTAGGTCACGCCGCGCAGTGCTTAACGGCAAACTGCACCGTTACCTTAAATAATCTGCAATCGGGTGAATCTCGCCAAGTGTGCATCAATAGCGAGGGGTACATTTATGCGTGTTAACGCGCCGCGCGGGTTTACTCTCATTGAGATGATCATCGTTATCACGGTAACGGCAATAGCGATGACAGGCATCACGGCCGCGCTTTATCCTCGCTCGCAGCAAAGTGCTGAACAGGTGCTGGCTGTAAAAGCCGCCGAGTTAGGCCGCGCGGTTATGGATGAAGTAATGGGCCGAGCCTTTGACGAAAACTCCGGCCCTAATGGTGGAGTGCCTGAGTGTGTATTAGTGACAGCATCAGGACGAACAATGTGTACGTCCATTGCGCAACTTGGTCCCGAACCTAGTGAAACCAATAATACGTTGTACAACGATGTGGATGATTTCCATGGCCTAACGGGATCGGTTAAAGATGTATTAGGCATTGATATCAGTGCTGATTACCAACGTTATAACGTTGAGATTCAAGTATTTTATGAGCAGGACAATGGTGGGCAACTAAGCGGAGTGAACGCTAACCAACTGACTCACTATAAACGGGTATCTGTGGTGATCATTGACCCGAAGGGCAACCGCTACCCCTTTGCGGCGATTAAGGGCAATTTCTGATGCGTGGTTTTACCCTGATTGAAATGGTGATTGCGATTATTCTGTTGTCGGTAGTCGGGCTATTTTTAGGCTCTGTGATCCGCCAAAGTATGGGTATTTATGTTGATACCACCGCCCGTGAAGCTTTGATCCAACAAGGGCGCTTTGTTACTGAGCGGCTGAGCCGAGAACTGCGTGAAGCGGTACCAAACAGCGTGATGGTAGAAAATGGTTGCATTGAGTTTTTACCGATCACTGACAGCGCGATCTACAGCGACCTGCCAACCGTGCAATCGCCTTCGGCTGCGGTGCGTTTATTGCCGATCGACAAAAAGGTACTCAATGGCGATCGTCTAGTCGTGTTCCCAACCAACGCCGCTTCGCTACGCCAAACGCCAAGTGCAAGCGGACAAACAGCGCAAGTAAACGCAGATGTGGATTTTACATCACCCAACAACACAAGCATGGTCGATGTAACCTTGACACAACCGACTGGTTTTGTAATTCAATCGCCAGCTAAGCGAGTCTATTTTTATCGCACGCCAGTGGCTTTTTGTTATCAGAACAGTCGTATTTATCGTTACGCGGATTACACGCTTAATCGCAGTGCGCTCAGCCCTGAGCAGCTTGGCACTCCAGTATTGATGGCTGAAAACATTAGCCAAGCTAATTTTCACGTCACACAGCCAGAGCTACAACGCAACGGCTTAGTGAAAATTGAACTGACATTTTCCGACCGCGGCGAGGAGGTAAAGTTTGACCATGATGCGCTTATCTACAACACGCCGTAAACAGCAAGGCAGCGGCTTAGTATTGGTCATCTTTATCATTCTGGTGGTCGGCTTTGTTGCATCGGTCGCGAACCGTAATCAACAGCGCAATAGCCAGCAATTGGTTTCGATGGTGTTAGGGACAAGGGCTGAAATGGCGGCGCGATCGGCGATCAACGTTGAACTGAGTCGTTTTTATCAAACGACAACCGACGGCAGTTGCCATACTCATTCTGTACAATCACTCACGTTTGAAGGTGAAGGATTAGCACAATGTAGCGCACAGGTTAAATGTAATTTGGTGGGTACAATGGATGATGGCCGTACTGTCTATCAACTGACTTCAACCGGGCGCTGTCAGTCTGGTGATTGGACGTTGCAGCGAGTTATTGAAGTGGGGGTGAAAAAGTGATCCACTATAAATGGCTGATTAGCTTACTGCTCATGAGCGGTGGGGTTTGTGCCCAACAATATAATTTATCCAATAATCAATATCCTCCTTGTAATACCTCGTGGCAAAAATCTGGCAACACTTATACCTGTAGCGGTAATGGTCAAGTGACGTTAAATGATGGTGATGTGATTGTCGCCGATGTTGACTCAACACTGATCGCCAATGACGGTTTTTATTTGATTAATAACCAAGTGGGTAACGCATCAAATAGGATAAGCCTGCAAGCCAACTATGGAGCGATAGCCAGCCAAGGCTCTCAAAATACGATTTATGGGGATGTTTCAGCCAACAGCAGCAACGTAACTTTCAATAACACCAATTTGATTGGTAATGTTACGACGGGAGGAAACGTCACTATCAACGGTGGTAGCGTGCAGGGTAATTTAACCAGTAATAATAAAACGGTTGTTATTACTGGATCAAACGTGGTTGGTAATATTACGGCGCAATCAGGCATTGTCATTACAGGAAGTGTGTATAGCGGCAATATTACGATGACCTCTAATAACTCTGTGACGTTTAATTCGGTGGATATGACTTCCGGTTCAGTATCAGGGGCAAGTCATTTCACGGCAAACAATAGCCAGCTAGGAAGGCCTGATTCTCAGGTCAGTATTAGTACTACCTCTAACGATATTACCTTAAATGACTCAACGGCTTATGGTGATTTTAATGCGGCAACCAATAATGCTGGTGGCCAAGTTAATGTCAACAATAGTTCAATTACTGGTACATGTTCCCCCATATCTAATCCATTGAATGCTTGTGATCCCTCTCCTGTAGCGCGCTATCATTTTGATGAAGTGCAATGGAGTGGGGCTGTCAATGAAGTCAAGAATGCGTTTGGCTCTTCTCTTAACGGCCGCGCAATGAATGGTGCGCTTACCAGCTCTCAATCACCGGCGCTACCCGCCAATATTAATAATTACGGTACTTGTGGTTATGGCGAGTTTGTTGCCAACCAAAACCAATATGTACAAGTGGCTCATGATAGCCAGTTATCTTTCTCGGACCAGCTAACGATATCTGCGTGGGTGTACCCCGTCAGCCGACCGCCGAATGGTGGCTTGCATACCATAGTGGCGAAAGATACTAACTACGAATTCCACCTTAATAGCCAAGGGCGAGTTTTCTGGTACTGGGAGAGAAGTTCTGGCGGTGCTAATACACTAACCACATCCGATGTTATTCCGCTAAATACTTGGACTCATATCACCATTCGTTATAACCGTTCAGCCAATGGTAATGAGCGACAAAAAATCTATATTAATGGTGTGGTTGCTGCGAGGAGCAATGATAACCAACCGCTAAAAACCAATACTCTGAATTTGGAGATTGGTCGAGATTATAATTCCGATAGCCGAAGTTTTTCTGGAAGGCTTGATGAAGTGGCTATTTATAATCAAGCACTAACTGATGGTCAGATTCTGGATTTGTATAACGAGCGCCATTTGTGCCAAAGCTCTGGGTTGCAATGCTTTAGCGATGATTTCCAAAGTCAGCCGTTGGATGAGCAGTGGCGAGTATTCAGTAGCAGTGGCAACTTTACGCCTTCAATCACCAATAATCGCATGCGATTAACACAAGCGGTGCAAAACCAAGCCACAGCCTCAACATTCCAACGCATTTTCCCAGCGGCAGGGAACCGTGTAGAGGTTGAATTTGACTATTTTGCTTATGGTGGTAATGGCGCAGATGGGGTGGCGATTGTCTTTTCTGATGCCTCTGTCACTCCTCAAGTTGGGGCATTTGGTGGGCCTTTAGGTTTTGGTTATAAAGTCAATGAGCAAAAACCCGGATTTGCGGGCGGCTGGTTAGGCATTGGATTGGATGAATATGGTAACTATTCGATCGAAGGTGGCGGGAATGGCCCAGGCCGCAGGCGGCAAGCTGTTGTATTAAGAGGTTCTGGTTCCGGCTATAGCGGTTATAACTATTTAGCAGGCACGTGTAATAACGGCACAACCAATACCAATGGAGATTGCCTAAATCCGAGGGTAGATAATACCAATGGTAATCCTCAGCACCGCTACCGAATTGTTATTGACTCAACTCAAGCTTCAACGTCGCTGGTGACCGTAAGCCGTAAAGTTGGCACTGCCAGTTGGAAAACTTTAATTGGGCCAGTTGATGTGATGTCATTTGCGGCGCAACAAAATGTTCCTACGGATCTGTTTATGTCCATTACAGGTTCTACAGGCTCTTCGACTAATAACCATGAAATTGATAATTTCGAAGTCTGTGCGCTCAATTCTCGTCCAGTTGGCGAGCAAATTAATCACTTTCGCATCTCTTTGCCTGCACAAGGTTTAACTTGTGCAGCTTCTGACGTGTCTGTGACGGCGTGTGCCGATGAAAGTTGCAATAACTTATTTACCGATCCGGTTATTGCTTATTTAGTCCCTAACTCTCTACCTAGTGCAACGGGCGGTTGGGTGAATGGTTCAACTATCTCATTTAGTAATGGGGTTGGTAACACCCAACTTAGGCGTAACAGCGCAGGTAATGTCACCGTTGATGTTTCTGGTTCCGTTCCCACGGCTATGTCTTTCAATAACACTTTATGCAGCCACAATGGGAATGCTGGCCCCTTTTTGACCAGTAACTGCACGATGAACTTTGCTGACAGTGGCTTCATTTTGGATGTACCCAATTCCTACGCCAATCAATCGGTAACTGGGACCATTAAAGCGGTACGAAAAGATAACGCTTCACAACTGTGTTTGCCTAGTTTTCAAAATGTACAGAAACCCGTTTCCTTTTGGAGTGATTACTTGAGCCCTAATGGGGGGCAAGGTTTTAGCGCTTTATCGGTTGGTGTGAATAGTGTGACGGTAGGGCAGTCATCCACTACTGCGACGCCAGTGGTGCTCAATTTCAACCAAAATGGTGAGGCGAGCATTAACGTATCCTATCGTGAGGCTGGTAGCCTTGCTTTGAATGCTCGTTTAACTGGGAGTGGTGATGAGCAGGATTTGCAACTAACAGGTCAAACGACTTTTATACGAGTTCCTCGTGCGTTGGTGTTAAGAACGGATAAGCGATTTGACGCCACTCCACCTGATGGGCAATGCTTAAGTGCGGATACCAGTTGTACTGTATTTGCCAGAGCTGGAGAGGTTTTTGATCTCAATATTAAAGCAGTTGCGGCTGAGCCCAATGAAGATAATGATTTTACCAATAATTTGGGTTTAACTAATTACCAACAGCAATCAATAACTCTGGATCATGTACTGAGAGAGCCAGCTAGTGGTTCTGCTGGTTCTATTGGTACACTGAATTACGATCATGAGCTGGGAGAGGTTACAACCGTTCAACAGAGTGTGACTGAAGTTGGTGTGTTTGATTTTTTATTAGTCCCGCCCACATCCTATCTTGGCTTAGATTTAACTGCGGCTAATTTGCCGATCTCGGTTGCCTCAACGGGGTCTATCGGTCGTTTTACTCCCTATTATTTACACCTATTTACTCCCGATTATTCACACCTAGAGGATAATACTCCTAGTTTTTCTCAAGCATGTAGTACTTTCACTTATTTGGGGCAGGCAATGAAATTTGATCGGTTACCTGAAGTTGCGGTAGCAGGGCGATTTTACGATGAATTGGGTACTAATGACGAAGGTGAGACGGAGAATTATAAGATTGGTAGCTGGTGGCGATACAGTAATCCTTGGCTCTATCGAAATTTTTCAGCGCAAAGTTCAGGTTTTAATATCACTGATACTGAAACACCGGGATTATTAAACCCGCAAGAGGGATTTGCTTGGCCGGGAAGTGTGGTGATTGATGCAAGTAACTTTATTGCTCGGCTTGAAAATGCTCAAATTCGCTATGACAAGCCTTACGCTCCGGTAGAGCCTATCGCTGAGGGAGTGATTTTACACCTCTCAATTGATGATACGAAAGATTTAGACGGTGTGTGTTATCAAACCAGCGCTGGTTCGGGGTGTATTGGCTATGATTTTCCATCTTCAGAGAGTCAGAATCAGCGCTGGGGAAAACTGGTGATCCACGACACTTATGGCCCAGAAACGAGTGGCTTAAGTCAAGCGATTACCAGTGAATACTTCACCTCAAATAGCTTTGTTTTAAATAAAGCTGACAGTTGTACCAGTCTCCCCACAATTGATGATTTTGTTTTCAATTCCTCTGATTTTACTGTGCTGAAAAATGGCACACCGATACCGCCAGAAGTAAAAGTGACATTGGCTGGTGATTTAAGTTCTGGAGAGAGCAGTGTGGATTATACTCCGCCAGGTTCGGCGAATACTGGTGTTGTCGTGAACAGCTACAATCTTTCAACTTTGTTACCTTGGTTACGTGTTGATGCTGATTCTAATGATAGCTTTGAAGACAGTATCTCAGGCCGAGTACAGTTTGGATTGTACCGAGGCAGCGACCGGGTAATCTGGTGGCGTGAAAAAAATTAACCGGATAATTCACACAAATTCATGAAGATTTTTCTACCTAAGTTAGGAATCTGTTAGAAATTGCGTGTTTCAGTCCATGTTTATGCGTCAACGCCTTGCTGTGATCGCAAGGCATTGGTACATTTAGTGCAATTTTCTATCTTCTAATTCTTGCAGGACGAGCGAAGAATATGTTCAAAAAACTGCGTGGCATGTTTTCCAACGATCTATCGATCGATTTAGGTACCGCCAATACTCTTATATACGTTAAAGGACAAGGTATTGTCCTCGACGAGCCTTCCGTTGTTGCTATTCGCCAAGATAAAGGTCGTGGTGGAAAAAGCGTTGCTGCTGTCGGTCATGCCGCTAAGCAGATGCTTGGTCGTACGCCGGGGAATATTTCTGCAATTCGTCCTATGAAAGACGGCGTGATTGCGGATTTCTACGTGACCGAAAAAATGTTGCAACACTTCATCAAGCAGGTGCATGACAACAGTGTACTCAAACCAAGCCCTCGCGTTCTGGTGTGTGTGCCTTGTGGCTCCACCCAAGTTGAACGCCGTGCGATTCGTGAATCAGCACTTGGTGCTGGCGCGCGTGAAGTGTATTTGATTGATGAGCCTATGGCGGCGGCCATCGGTGCTGGTCTGCGTGTTTCTGAACCAACGGGTTCAATGGTGGTCGATATCGGTGGTGGTACGACTGAAGTCGCCGTTATTTCCTTGAATGGTGTGGTTTATTCTTCCTCTGTGCGTATCGGCGGTGACCGTTTTGATGAAGCGATCATCAATTATGTGCGTCGTAACTACGGCAGCTTAATCGGTGAAGCGACCGCAGAGAAAATCAAACATGAAATTGGCTCGGCTTACCCCGGCGATGAAGTGATGGAGATTGAAGTTCGTGGTCGTAACCTTGCTGAAGGGGTTCCTCGTAGCTTTACTCTTAACTCCAATGAAATCTTAGAAGCACTGCAAGAACCGCTTTCCGGTATTGTTTCTGCGGTGATGGTTGCGCTTGAACAGTGCCCGCCAGAGCTTGCTTCTGATATCTCAGAAAATGGTATGGTATTAACCGGTGGTGGAGCGCTGCTCAAAGATATCGACCGCCTCTTGACCGAAGAAACGGGAATACCAGTCGTGGTTGCCGATAATCCTCTAACCTGTGTTGCCCTTGGTGGCGGTAAAGCGTTGGAAATGATCGATATGCACGGTGGCGACCTATTTAGCGAAGAATAATGGCTTTGGGAGCCGTAAAGCTCCCATCATGACATCTAGGATTTTTATAGAATGAAGCCAATATTTGGTCGAGGACCATCTCTTCAGCTACGTCTCTTTTTTGCCGTGATTTTATCAGCCAGTCTTATGCTGGCTGATAGTCGTTTAGGTGCTTTTTCCAACGTTCGTTTTTTTCTTAATAGCTTAGTGGCTCCCATTCAATACATGGCGGATTTACCGCGCAGCATGTTTGATGATCTGTATGAGCGATTCGCCACTCATCAAAAACTGATTGAATCGAATCAACGTTTAAAACGAGAAGCGATCACCTTGAAAAGTGATTTGATCTTGTTTGATCAATACCGCGAAGAGAACCAACGATTACGTAAATTGCTTGGATCTTCTTTTGTTCGTGATGAAAAGAAGGTTGTCACTGAGGTGATGGCGGTCGATACCTCACCTTATCGTCACCAAGTTGTGATTGATAAAGGGCGAACGGATGGCGTTTACGAAGGGCAACCCGTTATCAACGATAAAGGTATTGTTGGTCAAGTGACTTTTGTGGCGGCGCATAACAGCCGGGTGTTGTTGCTGACTGACACCAATAGTGCGATTCCAGTGCAAATTATCCGTAATGATATTCGAGTGATTGCTTCAGGGAATGGTCAGGTGGATCGTATTCAATTGGAACACATTCCCACCAGCACTGATATTGAAGTGGGTGACTTGCTCGTCACATCAGGTTTAGGGGGCGTATATCCTGAAGGTTATCCTGTCGCACACGTTTCGGTGGTCGACAAAGATACCCAGCGTGAATTTGCGTCGATCACCGCCGATCCCGTGGTGGATTTTGATCGTCTACGCTATTTGCTGTTGATCTGGCCTAACGAAGATAGGCAGCAGAAAGTATTGCAAGTTACGCCAGAGAAAATGTTAGAGGAAGCAACCGATGGCCAGTAGTGTCGTGAAAAGTAAATTGGTGATTGGTGCATCCTTTCTCTTTGCTCTGGTTTTACAAACTATCCCTTGGCCGGGTGAGCTGGATCTATTGCGCCCATCGTGGTTACTGCTGGTGACATGCTATTGGGTTTTAGCGTTGCCGCATCGAGTCAACGTAGGGTCGGCTTTGATCCTTGGTTTGTTATGGGATCTGCTGCTTGGTTCAACATTGGGCATTCGTGGCATGATGATGGCCATTGTTGTCTACTTAGTGGCGATTAACTTCTTAGTGCTGCGTAATATGGCGTTATGGCAACAAGCCGTAATTATTGGCGTGTTATCTATGTTGCTTGAAGTGCTGATCTTCTGCGGCGAATATTTAATTCAAGATGTGACATTTAACCCGCTCTCGCTATGGGTTGGTATGATCAATTGCATATTATGGCCTTGGATGTTCCTACTGCTTCGTCGTGTGCGACGCCACTGGCACCTTAGATGATGAATAAAAAAATTGTATTAGCTTCTGGTTCGCCAAGAAGACGAGAGTTACTGACTCAACTGGGTTATCAGTTTGATATTGTGGTACCCAACGTTGAAGAGTGCCGTAATGAGCATGAAGCCCCAGCAGTGTATGTTGAACGTTTATCACGTGATAAAGCACTGGCTGGTGTTGCTTTATCCAACCCTGCTTCGATAGTTATTGGGTCTGATACCATAGTCGTGCAAGGTGAAACAGTACTTGAAAAACCTGCTGATTTTGCTCAAGCACAACAGATGTTACGCAGCTTATCTGGTACAAAACATCAAGTGATGACGGCCGTAACCGTAGCAACACATGATCATTCTAAATCCGTCGTGGTAACGACGGATGTATGGTTTAAACCTTTGTCAGATGAAGAAATAG
Organism: Vibrio sp. V19_P1S1T109; assembly: GCF_002241375.1. Taxonomy (NCBI): domain Bacteria; kingdom Pseudomonadati; phylum Pseudomonadota; class Gammaproteobacteria; order Vibrionales; family Vibrionaceae; genus Vibrio; species Vibrio sp. V19_P1S1T109. Next base: position 23,203 of record NZ_NDIM01000180.1, read on the forward strand.
AACAATATTGGCAATCGGGTGAACCTTGCGATAAGGCTGGCAGTTATGGCATTCAAGGATTGGGTGGACGATTTGTAACGAAGATCGAAGGCAGCTATTACGCTGTTGTAGGATTACCATTATTCGAAACTGACCAGCTCTTGCACGAATTTATATAATTAAAAACATTGAGGTGTACTCATGAGTGCAGAGTTGCTACTAAACGTCACCCCGAGTGAAACTCGAGTGGCGATGATTGAAGGCGGAGTTCTTCAAGAGGTCCACATTGAGCGAGAAGCGAAACGCGGCATTGTGGGCAATATTTACAAAGGAAAAGTCAGCCGAGTCCTTCCAGGAATGCAGGCCGCCTTTGTCGATATTGGTTTAGACAAGGCCGCTTTTCTTCACGCTTCTGACATTGTTCCTCATACTGAATGTGTGGCTGAGAACGAAAAACAGCAGTTTCAAGTTCGTGATATTTCAGAGCTAGTTCGTCAAGGCCAAGATATCGTGGTGCAAGTGGTCAAAGATCCATTAGGCACTAAAGGCGCCCGTTTAACGACAGATATTACCCTACCTTCGCGCTATCTCGTTTTTATGCCCGGCGCAAGTCATGTTGGTGTCTCACAACGCATTGAAAGTGAATCAGAGCGTGATCGTCTCAAAAAAGTCGTGGCTCATTATTGTGATGAGCACGGTGGGTTCATTATTCGCACCGCCGCTGAAGGGGCTGATGAGAAAGAGCTTTCACAAGATGCCGCCTTTCTTAAACGGCTATGGCTGAAAGTGTTGGAGCGTCGAGTTAAATACAAAACACGCTCGACACTGTATGGCGAATTGGGTTTAGCTCAGCGTATTTTACGAGATTTTGTCGGCACCGATTTGACGCGGATCTTAGTCGATTCGCGCCTTGAATTTGAGAACCTCAAAGAGTTCACGTCAGAGTTTGTGCCTGAGTTAACCGATAAGCTTGAACTGTATGAAGGTGACAAGCCTATTTTTGATATGTACGACACCGAAAACGAGGTTCAGCGTTCTCTCGAGCGTAAAGTGGAGCTCAAGTCTGGTGGATACCTTATCATCGACCAAACCGAAGCCATGACCACGATTGATATCAATACTGGCGCGTTTGTTGGCCGTCGTAACCTCGAAGAAACCATTTTTAATACCAATGTTGAAGCGACCCAAGCCATTGCCCGTCAGTTACGTTTGCGCAACTTAGGGGGCATCATCATTATTGATTTTATCGATATGATGTCTGAAGAGCACCGTAAGCGAGTGCTCAACTCCTTAGATGCCGCCCTGGTTAAAGATCGCGTCAAAACGAATATTAATGGTTTTACGCAGTTAGGCTTGGTGGAGATGACGCGTAAGCGCACCCGTGAAAGTATTGAACACGTGTTATGTTCGAGTTGTCCAACCTGTGAAGGCCGCGGCAGTGTGAAAACCGTTGAAACCGTCTGTTTCGAAATCTTACGTGAAATCACGCGTGTCAACCGTGCTTACGATGCGGATAAATTTGTGGTTTACGCATCCCCTGCGGTGGCAGAAACCTTGCAAGGTGATGAGTCTCATGCTCTTGCTGAGTTGGAAGTGTTTATTGGAAAAGAAGTGCGCATCCAAGCGGAGCCACTTTATATTCAAGAACAATTTGACGTTGTGATGATGTAGTAGGGCTTTTGTGATCTCAACTTTTACGCGCCTTTGGCGAATAGTATTGTGGTTTATCGTTAGCGTGCTAGTGGTGCTGGCTGTTGCTGTCACCACCTTGCGTGTGTTTTTGCCACAAATGAATCGTTTCCAAGGCGAAATACAAACGTTGATTAACCAAAATTCAGGTTTTGAATTTGAATTAAGTGAGGTCACTGGTTTTTGGCGTAATACTCACCCGTCAATTGCACTTAAGGGGCTAAAAGCAAAGCTACCTGATGGATCGCAAATTCACTTTTCTGCGCAACAAATCGATGTTGAATTTGACCTCATTCAGTCAATACTGCAAATGCAACCTGTGGTCGCGGATCTCAGTATTCATCAACTCAAATTGGATATTCGCTCGGTAAACTGGCTTGATCTACAGGCTGAAGATAACCAACAGAGCCGCACACAAGGCAATGTCATTCAACGTTTAGACAACCTACTGTTGCGGCAATTGGATGATTTTGCGCTACTCGACTCGACGGTTTTCTATCAATCTGTCGCGGGGGAGATTCGCCAGTTAGATATTGAACGTCTTCGGTGGAAAAATAACGCTCAGCAACATAAAGCTGAAGGCGTGGTGAGTATCGCTGATACCAGTATTAACTCTCTGTTAGTGAGTGCTAACTTTGAAGATCATGGTTCACTACGCGATATTTCAGGTCGCTTCTATGTTAGCGCTGACAATATCAAAATAAACCCGTGGTTGACTCGTTATCTCAAAGACGAAACCGGCATTAAGAAAGGACAGGTGAGTTTTAATGCCTGGCTGACCTTAGAACATAACCAACCCAAAGATGGCTATGTCGAACTTAAGCCCTCTGAACTGGTTTGGGGTGAAGAGCGTCAGCATGAACTGTTGTTAGAGTCGGGAATCATCAAACTGTTACCTATTGAACAAGGATGGCAAGTTAACGCTTACTCACTTCAGTTGCGCACGGATGACGAAGTGTGGCCTAAACTTGATGTCGCGTTTGAATGGCAACCGACGCAATGGCGTTTGAACTTGTCGCAGTTGGACATAAAAACTTTGCTTCCCTTTGTGAAAATGATGCCCGATTCCAGCAAAACGAACGAGCTTTTGCAGCAATTGGATTTTGGGGGCACCTTAGAAGATATTCGGCTCAGCAAAGGAGATAGCCTGCAATCGCTTCGTTATTCGGCTGAACTCAGTGATGGCGCCATGGCGCAATGGCAGTTATTGCCACAAGTACACCATCTCAAAGCCTCCATTGCAGGTAGCATGGAGAGTGCCCGCGCCAAAGTAACGCTGATTGATGACGTGTTACCTTATGGTGATGTTTTCCAAGCACCATTGAATATTCGTCAAGGTGAAGCCGATGTTGTGTGGCAAAAGCAAGACGATGGCTGGTCATTGTGGGCCAGTAAAGTGACTGCGGCGACGCCTGACTTACAAGTGCTTGGATCATTTCGTCTCGATTTTCCTGAAAAACGCAGCCCTTTACTTTCATTTTATGCGGAAGCGGACTTATACAATGCAGGTGAAACTTGGCGTTATTTGCCCACCTTAGCATTGGGGCGCAAGTTAACAGACTATCTCTCTACTGCGATTCAAGGCGGTAAAGCCAACACCGCTAAACTGCTTTGGTATGGTGAACTTGGCGATTTTCCCTACCAACAAAACAATGGCGTATTCCAAGCTTGGGTTGGTTTAAAAGAGGCGAAATTTAGTTTTGATACGGCGTGGCCGCCGATCACCAATTTGCAACTCGATCTGCTGTTTGAAAACGATGCGATGTACCTTGATTCACACTCTGCGACCTTAATGGATGTCACTGCTCAGCGGATCACAGGGCGAATACCTGAACTAGCCGAAGGTGGACACATCGAAATCGAAGCCAGTGCAACAGCCCAAGGCAATGCCGTACGCGACTATATGACCTCAACGCCTTTAGTGGATTCGGTGGGAGCGGCGTTAACGGCGATCCAAGTCAGTGGCGAAGTGCAATCTGAATTTCAGCTTCGTATTCCTTTTGATAGTGAGCAGGAACCCCGAGCGTGGGGTTGGGCGAATTTAAATAATAACCACGTGGAAATTGATGCACCGCCAATGGTGCTTGAGGGTGTCTCTGGCAAAATTGAATTTGATAATGACGTTGTGACGGCAGCTGGTTTGTCGGCTGATCTGCTGACTCAACCGATCTCGATTGATTTTAAAGGTGAAAATGCCAGCCAAGGTTACGCGGTGAATATTGATGTGGTGGGAGACTGGGATATTAAACCCCTGACGCCTTTTGTCGGTGAGCGCTGGCTAAACCGTTTAAAAGGGCATGCTCCTTGGCAAATGGGCGTTGATATTCAGCTCAATGATGTCGGTTTCACTTATCAAATCGACACCTTAGCCGATTTAAAAATGGTAGAAAGTGATTACCCTTACCCGCTAAAAAAAGCCTTCAACGTGGCAGGCAAAGCCCACTTGCAAGCATCGGGTAACCAAGAGTCGATCACCGCTCGCCTACAATTACCACAAGCGAAATACCAAGCTGAAATCGATATCACATCGAAAAAACCACGCCTGACAGCCACCAATCTCATAGTAGGGAGCGGCAATTTCAAAATCAGTCCAGTGGTTGGCCACCATGCGCAGATCCGCAGCGATACCTTTAATTTGGATGAATGGTTGAGTTTGGCCAACGAGCCTCAGCCGAAGAAAAAATCAGCTCTAGCGGAGATGAATACTCCCGAGATCCCACCACCAGAGAGAGTGGACATCAACGTCAAAGCACTTCTACTAGCGGGAATTGAATGGCACGATGTTGATTTTAATGCCAGACGTAAAAATCTCGGTTGGTACGCACAGCTTGAGAGCCAAGAAGCAAAAGGTCAAGCGAGTTATATTGAACCTTATGATTTGTCCGTCTCGCTTGAACGTTTGCACGTTTACATTCCTGAGCTGGAGGAAAGCTCCAAAAAATCACTGTTGGTTGATCAAGATCGCCAGTCTGAGCCGCTTATTACTGATTTTGACCGACAGTTTCATCGATTGGTGCCAAACTTAACTTTGGCCATTGATGATCTTTGGTTGCAGGGTTACAAGGTGGGCAAGATGAATATGGACTTCCAACGGCAAGGTGATACTTTGCAATGGAAGAAGATTGATATCAGTAGTGGTTCAAACCAAGTGACTATCAATGGTGTTTGGACGTTGAATAAAGACGCACAAGGTGATGAGCGTAGCCATACCCAACTGAATCTCACCATGAAAGGTGACAATAATAGCGATTTGATGGAGCGCTTTGGCATCAGCTCTGGTATCCAAAGAGCGCCATTTGAAATGTCGAGTCAAACCGAATGGGATGGCGCGCCTTGGTCAATGAAGATCGACAGCTTAGAAGGCAAGATAGAGACGACTATGGGTAAAGGGGTTGTTTCTGATGTCAGCGGTGCCGCTCGTTTACTCGGATTATTCAGTTTAGATTCCATTATCCGTAAAATGCAGCTCGATTTTAGTGACGTGTTTGATAAAGGAATGGCCTTTAACTCAATTACGGGCAGTGGTGAAATTTCGCAAGGGATTTTTGTTACCAACAACATCAAAATGGATGCTGTTGCCGGTGAAATGACCATTAAAGGCTTAGCGGATCTCAATAGCCGTACTGTTGATGCTGAGGTGAATTTTGTACCAGACATCACATCAGGAATTCCCGTCTTGACGGCTTTTGCGGTGACGCCGCAAACAGCGCTGTATGTCCTCGCTATTACGACCGTGATTGCACCTGTGGTTGAGGTCTTTACCCAAGTCAATTATGAGGTCAAAGGGCCAATCAACTCACCAGTTGTTAAAGAGCTTTCGCGTAGTCGAGGCGAGTTTAAATTGCCAGAAAAACTGAGAAAATTGACTGAAAAATAGGGAAGTAGGCATGGATAGCGTTGGACTTATTCAAATGACGTCAAGCTCTGAACCTGCGCAGAATTTGACCTATATCGAACAGCAAGTGTCACTACTTGTGGCGCAAGGTGCGAAGTGGATTGTCACGCCGGAAAATGCACTGGTGTTTGGTACGCGGCAACAGTACCACCAACATGCCGAGCCATTGGGACAAGGTCCTTTTCAGAGCCAATTGGCTGCTATGGCTCGCTTTCATCGGGTGTGGCTGTTGGTGGGCAGTATGCCTATCCGTCGTGAGGTTGGGGTAACGACTACCTCCTTGCTGTTTGATGCCAATGGCGATCTTGTCGCGTACTATGACAAATTACACATGTTTGATGTAGATGTTGCTGACGGCCACCAGCGCTATCGAGAATCGGAAACTTTTACCTGCGGCACAAAGCTGAGTGTTGCGTCGACGCCATTTGGTCAAATTGGCCTTTCCATCTGCTATGATGTGCGCTTTCCGCACCTCTATTCCCAATTAAGAATGCAGGGTGCCCAGATATTAGTGGTTCCTGCGGCCTTTACGGCGGTGACCGGAAAGGCACATTGGGAAGTCTTGTTAAGAGCCCGAGCGATAGAGAATCAGTGTTGGGTTGTTGCGGTTGGGCAAACTGGGCTTCATCCATGTGGGCGCGAGACATGGGGTCATTCGATGGTCATCAGCCCTTGGGGTGAGGTTATTGCAAGCTTAAACCAGCAAGTGGGGAATTTAGTCGCCGATATTGACTTGGCTTACGTTGAGCAAGTTCGACAAAAAATGCCCATTGCTGCACACACCCGATTCACGAATCAGTTTATAGATAATAAGAGCAAACTATGAGTATTAACCGCATTGAAGATGCACTATTAAAACCTGCAGGATTAACCGAGCAAGATATTGCGGATACACTAGCGACAATTGCCACTCGTCAAATTGATTATGCCGATATCTATTTTCAGTCGAGCTGGCATGAATCTTTAGTGCTCGAAGACAGCATTATTAAAGACGGCTCATTTAATATCGATTGCGGTGTTGGTGTGCGCGCCATCACTGGTGAAAAAACGGGTTTTGCTTATTCAGATCAAATCCAATTAGAAGGTTTGAAACAGAGTGCAATAGCCGCACGAGGTATTGCGCAGCAAGGTAAAAGTGGCTGTGTTCAAGCCTTTAAACGTAGCGATAATCAAGCCTATTATGCGGCGGATAACCCACTAGCCAGTTGGGAAAAAAAGCAAAAAACAGAATTACTGCAAGAGCTGGATGCTTACATTCGTACCAAAGAGCCTTTGATCCAAGAAGTCTCGGTGAGCTTAAGTGGTGTGCATGAACAGATGTTAGTTGCTGCAACCGATGGGACTTACGCAGGCGATATCCGCCCGTTGGTCCGTTTGTCGATCAGCGTGTTAGCACAAAAAGGTGATCGCCGCGAGCGAGGCAGCTCTGGTGGTGGTGGTCGTTTTGGTTATGACTTTTTCCTCACCGAACAAGATGGCCGTAAAGTTGCGTTTCAGTTTGCCGATGAAGCTATCCGACAAGCCTTAGTCAACCTTGAAGCTGTCGCAGCTCCCGCTGGCGCGATGCCTGTTGTGCTCGGTTCTGGTTGGCCGGGCGTCTTGCTTCACGAAGCGGTAGGGCATGGCTTAGAAGGTGATTTTAACCGCAAAGGATCTTCTGTTTTCTCCGGTAAAATTGGCCAGAAAGTAACCTCAACGCTTTGTACGATTGTTGACGATGGCACACTGAAAGATCTGCGTGGCTCGCTCAATGTCGACGATGAAGGTGTCAATGGTCAATACAACACCTTAATTGAAAATGGCGTGTTGAAAGGCTACATACAAGACAAACTCAACGCACGTTTGATGGGGGTGAACCCTACGGGTAATGGGCGTCGTGAATCGTACGCACATTTACCGATGCCGCGCATGACCAACACTTACATGTTGCCGGGTGAACATACGCCAGAAGAGATCATTTCAACAGTGAAGAAAGGCGTTTATGCGCCCAACTTTGGCGGTGGCCAAGTGGATATCACCTCGGGTAAATTTGTGTTCTCTGCCTCTGAAGCCTATATGATTGAAAACGGAAAAATTACTTATCCAATCAAAGGTGCAACCTTGATCGGTTCTGGCATTGAGGCAATGCAACAAGTCTCGATGGTGGGTAACGATTTGAGCCTTGATCGCGGCGTTGGAGTGTGCGGTAAAGCAGGACAAAGTGTGCCTGTTGGAGTAGGGCAACCTACGCTTAAGCTAGATTCGCTCACTGTTGGTGGCACCGAATAACGTTGTTACTCGCTCAGAGCTGACGTGGTTTGTATCGCGCAGCGTAAGCAAATAAAAAGCGGCGTTTTGATGCGCCGCTTTTTTATCTCTTTTATTCACTGCGTTGAATTGAGAAGGTTAAATATCATCTCGCTCGATCGGGCAGCTCATGCAGCGCGCGCCGCCTCGGCCTCGGCCGAGTTCATTGCCGGGGATGGTTAATACTTTGATGCCCGCCTTATCGTATTTCTCGTTAGTGTAGACATTGCGCTCGTAGCCAATCACAACTCCGGGTTTAACCGTTAGCACGTTGTTGGCGTCATTCCATTGCTCGCGCTCAGCCTCATAGCTATCACCACCAGTGGTGATGATTTTGAGTTTGTCCAAACCTAACGCGCGTTCAATCGCATTAACATAACTTGGCATTGAATCGACGTTCATCCCGCCATCGCCTTTTGGCGTTAAACGCCATGTTTCTAAATCATGACGCATAATTTCGGGGTAAACAGAAAAGGTGTCGACATCCATATGTGTCATCACCGTATCTAAATGCATACAAGAGCGGTGTTTAGGCAGGTTAACGGCAATCACCTCTTTGGCCTGCCCATGTTTAAATAAACTCGCAGCAAAATTTTCTACCCCTTGCACCGTCGTGCGTTCGGAAATACCAATCAACACCGTACCTTTACCGATCACCAGTACGTCGCCCCCTTCAATATTGGCATTATCGTAGTGCAGATCTTCATCACCGAAATATTTGATAAAATCCTCGCCTGAAAATACAGGATGCCAACGGTAAATGGCGCGTAAATGGTTGGTTTCACGTTGGCGTGCTGGTTTCATCATCGGATTAAGCGATACGCCGCCATACACCCAGCAAGAGGTATCGCGGGTAAAGAGATGATTGGGCAACGGCTCAATCACAAAATCTAACGGACGATGCATTTTAGGTAGCATCGAAGAGGAGTGGATGGGCAGTTCGGAATAAGCAAGACCACCGAGTAGCAGAGTGGCGAGGTGTTCGTTATCCATGTCAGCTAAATAGCAGCGCAGATCGCGCGCCAAAGTGGGACCATAGCGAAAATCAGAAATTTGCGTATCGAGCAACCACGCTTTGGCATCGGCAACGGCTAAGGTTTCGACTAAGAGATCATGCAGCAACAGCACTTCAACATCTTGGTCCTTCAATGTGTTGGCAAAGGCATCATGCTCTTTTCCTGCATCTTCTACGGCAAGCACATCATCAAATAACAGTTCATGACAGTTCGACGGTGTGAGATGAGTTAAGGCACGCTCTGGCCGATTGAGTAATACTCGGCGCAGTTGCCCAACTTCAGATCCAACGTACAGCTTATTCATTTTGTATCCCTACTCTTATTTCTCATGTTCTTTATGACAAGCTTAAGCGATCGATGCAAGTCTACTTAGTGGTGATATTAGCTGTTATTTTGTGAACTTATAGTTGTGTATGCTTTGAAGTGTGCACTTATTAAAAAATAACTCCAAAACCAGCCAAATAAGCCTAATGACGACAAAGTGCTTTGTTATGCGTTTTTGGCTCAGAGGAGGGTGAATTAAGCATGAAGAATAAGTG
>NZ_NDIM01000276.1:0-9223 GCF_002241375.1 Vibrio sp. V19_P1S1T109
TTAATAAGCGCGTTTTTGTCGCTACCACCCTTGTGATTTTTGCTTTTTTTCTGGTCCAAACACCACAGAATAAGGATCTTGGTGGATTAATACATCAGCTCCCGGGAAAGCCTCGAGTAGCTTATCTTCCACCTCATCGGAAATGCGATGCGCCTCAATCAAGCGGATATTGTCATCTAGTTCCAGATGTAACTGAATGAATCTTACAGGTCCAGACATGCGAGTTCTTAATTGATGCACACCCAACACACCAGCCACAGAAAGACATTCTGTGCGGATTTGCTTCAATTCCTCATCAGGTAACTTACGATCCAATAAGGTCTGAATGGCCTCTTGCACCATACGAAAAGCGCTGTAAAGAATATAAACGCCAATGCCGATCGCAAAGATGGCATCGGCCTGTTTAAAGCCAAACCAGCTCAATATGAGCGCGATCATAATCGCTGCATTCATGAACAGATCGGTTTGGTAATGCAATGAATCCGCGGCAATGGCTTGGCTGCCCGTTTTTTTCACAACATGCTTTTGGAACAACACTAAGCCAAAAGTCACCAGCATTGCAAACAGGCTGACATAAACGCCATATTCAGGAGAGGTTAATTCGTGTGGGCGGAAAAATCGGTCAACCCCATTGAGGATAAGAAAACAGGCCGAGCCTGAAATGAACATCGCTTGGGCAAGAGCCGCAAGCGATTCCGCCTTACCATGACCAAAGGCGTGCTCTTTATCTGCGGGCTGCAGTGCGTAACGCACCACAATTAAATTGACCACGGAAGCGGCAATATCAAGTAAGGAATCAATCAATGATGCGAGTAGGCTGACCGAGCCAGTAACCCACCAAGCGATCACTTTTACTATCAGCAACAATGAGGCTACAAGGGTTGCTGTCCAGGCAGCAAGCGTAACAAGGCGTGCGTATTCTTGTTTCATATCACTAAAATCAGCTTGAGAATGAGCAGGTAGTATACCTTCTCAAATTAAGAATGAATATGACACAAAAATGAACAGGCCTCACCCGAGGCCTATTATCAATGATTAGCGGTTATCAATGACTAGCTATTTTTTTTCATGTGCTTAGGACCATTTTCCATGCACTTCTGCATGCGATCTTGTTGTAGCGTTTGCAGTTTTGCTTTTTGTTCCGGAGTTAGCACACTCATCATGTCATGACGTTTTTCTAGCATCTTGACACGGTGAGCGACCTGTTGATCGACCATCTCTTTGGCTAGTTCATTTGCCGCTGCCGCATCAAAGTTCTCAGCGAGCACGAGAGCCTGTACTTTGTCATGGTGCGCTTTCATTTTCGCTTGGCGTTGACCTTTGTGCTCACCCTTCATCGCTTCGCGATTCGCCTCACGCATTCCTTTCAGCTTTGCTTGTTGATCAGACGTCAAATCAAGCTGCTGCATCATGCCGCGATCAAAACCGCCACACTCATCATTTGGGCCTTTATGCTGCTCTTTACCACCAAATGCAAAGACGCTTGCTGTGCTAAGAGTCAGAGGAAGTATCACCGCCGCAAGTACTAATTTTTTTGCCATTTTCATCATCTATTCCTTCACTAAGTGGATTCTAACAAGCTGTATTCACAGCGCTTGAGTGTAGAATAGGGCCTGTACGGTAAAGCAACGTATAGTGAGCGTAAAGAATCGTAAAGAGCTTATTGCTCACTGAATATCTTGCCTATTTCGCAGTAAACTGTACCCATAACTTCCCCAACGACGAGGCGACACATGGCGCATATTCTTCTGATTGATGATGATACTGAGCTCACCAGCTTACTAAAAGAAGTCTTGAGCTATGAAGGCTTCGATGTCTCTGAAGCGAATGATGGAGAGAGCGGGCTCGCGGCCATTCATGATCGCATTGATCTTGTCTTACTCGATGTCATGATGCCTAAGCTTAATGGGATGGAAACGCTGAAAAAGTTACGTGAAAACTGGCATACCCCGGTATTAATGCTCACCGCCAAAGGAGAGGAGATCGATCGCGTCATCGGTCTAGAACTCGGCGCGGATGACTATTTACCGAAGCCTTTCAGTGACCGAGAGCTGCTGGCACGCATTCGCGCGATTTTGCGCCGAACCCAAACCAGCAATGGCACCAAACATAATGAAGTCATTGAGTGCCAAGATATTCAAGTATACCCCAGCAAGCAGGAAGCCTATTGCCAAGGGCAATTGCTGGACCTTACCACCACGGAATTTGCCTTGCTGACTCATTTTGTGCAAAACCCAGGCGAAACCTTAACTAAAGAAGCGCTCAGCCTTGATGTTCTAGGAAAACGGTTGGCGGCCTTTGACCGCGCGATTGATATGCACGTCTCGAATTTACGCAAGAAATTACCTGAGCGTGTCGATGGTAAATCACGGATTAAAACGCTGCGTGGTCGTGGCTACCTCATGATTCTGGAGGATTAATGCGCCTACCTAAAATCAACAGCCTTTATGGCAGAATTTTTGCCATTTTTTGGTTTACGATGCTGCTGGTGCTGATCGCAGTATTAGCACTGCCGCACCTTGATCCTCGTAAAACCCGTGATATACCTAGCGATGAATACCAACGTCTTACACACTTAAAACAAAAAATAGAGAGTATGTTTAAAGATGAGCATGAACTCACACGCATCCTCTTTCGTTTAGAAAGTAGCAGCAACAAGCGTGGTGAAGGGCACATGCGCGAGAAGAACGGCACTCCACAATTCTTTATCACAACGCCAGATGGCACAATCCTCACCACCAAAACTCAAGCCGACTTTAAGTTTAAAGCACTCCAAAATTTCGTGACCAGCATTGAATCCATTGATAAACCACAACAGAAGCTCTATGGCCGTTATATGATTTCAGGTCCATTGCCAATCACCCTTGCCAAGCAAGATCTACTCATGTTTGTCGGTATTCGCTGGAATGAGCCCCCCCCGTTCTTATTGCAACTATTTGACCGTCCGTTCGGCCTACTGCTTGCCGTGATGCTCGTCAGTACACCGCTACTCTTATGGCTCGCATGGGCATTGAGCCAACCCGCCAGCCGCCTCGAGCAAGCCGCCAAACGGGTCGCTCGCGGCGAATTTGTGGTCGACCCAAGCTTAGAAAAAGGCACCAGTGAATTTCGCCAAGCAGGAAAAAGCTTTAACCAAATGGTAGAAGCCGTCAACCAGATGATTTCTGGCCAGCAGCGATTGCTGTCGGATATTTCACACGAACTGCGCTCCCCTTTAACGCGACTGAGAATGGCCAATGCACTTGCCACTCGAAAACAAGGTAGCAGCTCAGAATTGGAGCGGATCGACACCGAAGCACAGCGTTTAGAGCAGATGATCGGTGAACTTCTGACGCTTTCGCGTATGCAAACCAATAGCCATCTCAGCCGAGAAACTCAACCGCTATCCAGTTTATGGGAGGAATTATTGAGTGATGCCCAATTTGAGGCGGAGCAGATGGAAAAAAGACTCACCTATAATGCGATTCCACCGCACACGATTTCCGGTACACCAAAACTGCTGATGAGCGCATTGGAAAACATTGTGCGTAACGCCATTTACTATGGCAAAGATGAAATCAATATTACCTTTTCGGTCGAAAAAGGCAGACTATCGGTTTGCGTGGAAGACAATGGTGAAGGCGTTCCCGAAAACGAGTTAGACGATATTTTCCGCCCCTTTTATCGTGTTTCCACTGCGCGTGATAGGCACAGTGGTGGTACAGGGTTAGGTTTAGCCATCACCGAAAGTGCCATTCGTCAACACAGCGGTACTATTCACGCAAGTCGCAGCCAATTAGGTGGGTTAAAAGTACAATTCACGCTCCCATTGGATAGTTAAATTCCACTTATGCCTATATTGCCAAATAACGGGTGACTTGTACTCAATAGGCTCGTCACCTTATACTTCCGGCCCACACTCCTTAAGAGCAGCTATACCATGTTTGATATCGCACTTTACGAACCTGAAATCGCCCCTAATACCGGAAATATTATTCGCTTGTGTGCCAATTGCGGCGCTAATTTGCATCTTATTGAACCGCTGGGTTTTGATCTAGAAGAGAAGAAAGTGCGCCGTGCAGGGCTTGATTACCACGATTTAGCGCGCGTAACGCGTCATGCCAACTTGGATGCCTTTATGGACTACCTCAATGCAGAGCGCGAAACGTACCGGATTTTTGCTTGTACCACTAAAACCACGGGGCACCACGTCGATGCGCAGTTTCAAAAAGGGGATGTGTTGATGTTTGGCCCAGAAACTCGTGGATTACCAGCGCAAGTCATCGAAAGCCTGCCGATGACACAACGTATTCGTATTCCGATGATGGCAGAAGCTCGCAGTTTAAATCTCTCTAATGCGGTCGCTATTATTGCGTTTGAAGCGTGGCGTCAAATGGGCTTTGAAGGTGCGCAATAACAGCGCTAGTGCTCTAAAACGGTAGGAAGATAAATCACCAAATAGCAAAAAGGCCGCCTAGGCGACCTTTTTATTAATTCTAGATATTAGGCTAGATTACAGAACAGTTACTTGAGCTGCTTGTAGGCCTTTTTGACCGTTTTCTACATTGAAAGACACTTTTTGGCCTTCAATTAGAGTTTTGAAACCGTCAGAAGCGATTGCATTGAAATGTACGAACACGTCAGCGCCGCCGTTATCTTGAGTAAGGAAGCCGAAACCTTTAGTTTCGTTAAACCATTTTACAGAACCAGTTGTTTTGTTAGACATAATGTGTCCCTTTTATTTAAATTCATAAAGTTATCGCGCTTATGCGCAATGCACTGATAGATTGAATTATTTAATGTTACTAATAAGGTAAGGGAAACACTGAGGACATCAACTTTTACGATGGGATTCTGAGAATTTACTTTTACTTTTATTTTTTGTTTCATTAATAACCCCTGAACAACAGAGCGAGGTAACTATATTCGCTAACGTTGCACTAAGCAATCTATTTCGGCATTTAATTTTTACAACTCAAAACAATAGAGTAAGAAACACCATAAAAAGTCTTTTATTTCAACCTATTATGCTCATCATCTTTACGTTCAAATTCACCTTCGAAGGTTTTTCCCGTTTCAGATGGTTCAAAGTCACGATCAAATGGGGCTTTGTTATGACGGCTATCATCAAACTGCGCCTGAAAACGGCCTGATACACCATTCACCACCACTTTATTCATCAAATAGTTGGCAAGCAAAGCCCGAGGCGCAGGCAATAACACCACCATACCAAGTGCATCGGTCAAAAAACCCGGTACTAAAAGCAGCACACCCGCCACCGCCAGCATCACGCCCTCAATAATTTGCTGCGCAGGTAGCTCACCTTGGTGCAAACGGTGTTGAACGCTAAGTAAAGTTTGTATCCCTTGACTACGAACCAATGATGCACCAACAAATGCAGTAATCAGCACCAAGGCGATAGTTGGCCACATACCTAGCAAGCTGCCTACTTGGATAAAGAGACCAATTTCAATGATTGGCACAAAAATAAAAGCCAGAAGTAAGATTGGAAACACACGCCCTCCTTTGTTTATTGCTCTCACCTTACCGTCAACCACAGGCGACTACAACACTCAACGCTCAATCAAAGAGCACCACCTCACAGCCTAAATGACTAGATAGAGCCAGTATCTATCTTAAAATAGACCGAATATTGGCTCTATCTGAAATCCATTCATTCGTTCATTTTGCTAACAAAACCTGAACAAATCTCATACCACACAGACAAATCCAACCGCCGGCATCACAACTATTTATCAACGCGATAACTGTTTTTAAAACCTAAAAATAACGCATGTGAGTGCGTATCAAATTTTCATAAAATATTGACCTAAAAGGTGATCCACTTACTATTTTTTAAATCTAGGTTGAGTATGATGTGCCACAGAAGTCAGGACGGATTTTCCAGCCTAAAATTCTGACGAATGGATTCTTAAACTGCAGAAATGGCTAATAATTTCACTAATTATCAGAATAATTCTCTAAGGATCCTGTTATGGCTACCCTATCAGAAACGACAGCTGCTACAGCTAACTCGGCCACTCGTATCGAAGAAGATCTATTAGGTCAACGTCACGTTCCTGCTGACGCGTATTACGGCATTCATACGCTGCGCGCTATCGAAAACTTTAATATTTCAAAATCAACCATTTCTGATGTGCCTGAATTTGTACGCGGTATGGTGATGACCAAAAAAGCCGCCACGCTAGCCAACAAAGAGCTCGGCGTCATTCCAAGCCAAGTGGCTAATTACATCCTCCAAGCGTGTGACTTGATCCTAGAAACAGGTAAGTGCATGGATCAATTTCCGTCAGACGTATACCAAGGCGGTGCCGGCACTTCTGTCAATATGAACACCAACGAAGTGATCGCGAACCTTGCTCTGGAATTGATGGGTAAAGAAAAGGGTCAGTACGAGTTCATCAACCCCAATGACCACGTTAATAAAAGCCAATCAACCAACTGTGCTTACCCTACTGGTTTCCGCATTGCGGTATACAATAGCATCCTGAAACTGATTGATTCTATTGCCTATCTAAAAGGTGCGTTTGAGCTAAAAAGCCAAGAGTTCTCTGGCATTTTGAAAATGGGTCGTACTCAATTGCAAGACGCCGTACCGATGACCGTAGGTCAAGAGTTCCGCGCTTGGGCGGTCACCATTAATGAAGAGATCCGCAACCTAGAGTACACCTCTAAACTGCTGCTTGAGATCAACCTTGGCGCAACAGCGATCGGTACTGGCCTGAATGCGGCGCCGGGATATCAAGCGGCGGCGGTGAAACACCTTGCTGCGGTGACTGGCTTAGCTGTGGTACCAGCGGAAGATTTAATTGAAGCAACCTCTGACTGCGGAGCTTATGTTATGGCGCATGGCGCGCTAAAACGCCTTGCTGTGAAACTCTCTAAAATCTGTAATGACTTGCGTCTTCTTTCATCTGGCCCTCGAGCGGGTCTAAACGAGTTGAATCTACCTGAACTGCAAGCTGGGTCTTCCATCATGCCTGCAAAAGTAAACCCTGTGGTGCCTGAAGTGGTCAACCAAGTGTGCTTTAAAGTACTTGGTAA
The DNA here is from genome assembly GCF_002241375.1 of Vibrio sp. V19_P1S1T109. Taxonomy (NCBI): domain Bacteria; kingdom Pseudomonadati; phylum Pseudomonadota; class Gammaproteobacteria; order Vibrionales; family Vibrionaceae; genus Vibrio; species Vibrio sp. V19_P1S1T109. Next base: position 7,045 of record NZ_NDIM01000276.1, read on the forward strand.
CGACAACACTATTTCCTTTGCCGCAGAAGGTGGCCAATTACAGCTAAACGTGATGGAACCTGTGATTGCACAAAGCATGTTTGAGTCAATTGAAATTCTTTCAAACGCCTGCATAAACCTTCGTGACAAGTGTGTTGACGGCATCACTGTCAATAAAGAAGTGTGTGAAGCTTACGTATTCAACTCTATCGGTATCGTGACTTACCTTAACCCATATATTGGCCACCATGAAGGTGACATCGTGGGTAAAATTTGTGCGGAAACGGGTAAGAGCGTACGTGAAGTAGTGCTTGAGCGAGGCTTACTCACCGCCGAAGAGCTCGATGACATCTTGTCCGTCGAAAACTTTATGCGCCCTCAGTACAAAGCGAAACGCTACGAATAATCAAAAAAGGCTCTGATTCAGAGCCTTTTTACTTTCTACAAGTTATTAAGTGAGAAAAAATTGCGTTACATCATGGCGCAAAGCATACCGTTCAATATCGCTGAACCTGTAGAATGACCCTATTTTTCATTATCTTTAGGAGTATAAGATGTTCTTAATTGAGTTCCTTATCGTATTAGGATGTATCCTAATTGGTGCAAGGATTGGTGGTATTGGGCTTGGTGTGATGGGCGGTATTGGCCTTGCTGTACTGAGCTTTGGATTTGGCATGCAACCAACCAGCCCACCGATTGATGTGATGTTGATGATCATGGCCGTGGTTGCAGCAGCAGCCTCAATGCAAGCGGCTGGCGGTTTAGATTATTTGATCAAAATTGCCACTAACATTTTGCATAAAAACCCTCGCCACATCACTTTCATCGCCCCTTTGGTAACTTACTTTTTTACAATGATGGCTGGTACAGGTCACGTGGCCTATTCAGTACTGCCCGTTATTGCTGAAGTGAGCCGTCGCAGTGGTATTCGTCCAGAACGTCCTTTAGGTATGGCGGTGATCGCGTCACAATTTGCGATTGTAGCTAGCCCAATTGCGGCCGCCGTCGTGGCGTTAGTCGCCTTCTTAGAACCACAAGGCATCACGCTAACGGATGTGTTGATGATCACCATCCCAAGTACCATTCTTGGTTTGGCTTGCGCGTGCTTATTCGTCAATAAAATCGGTGTTGAGCTGAAAGACGACCCAGAATATCAACGTCGCTTGCAAGACCCAGAATTCCGCGCAGAGATGGAACAAGAAGTATCGATTGCTGATATTCAAATCACGCCACAAGCGAAAAAATCGGTCGGGCTATTTTTGTTCGGTGCCATTGTGGTGGTGGTGATGGGTGCATTGCCTAGCTTGCGCCCACAATTTAACGGCTCAGCCATGGGGATGGCGCACACGATTGAAATCGTGATGCTGTCTATCGCGGCGCTGATCATTTTACTGTGCAAACCTGACGGCAACGCCATCAGCCAAGGTTCCGTATTCCATGCAGGTATGCGTGCCATCGTGGCGATCTTCGGTATCGCTTGGTTAGGTGACACCTTCATTGCTGGCCATGGTGCCATGGTCAAAGAAGCGGTCTCTGGCTTAGTGGAAGTCGCTCCATGGACATTCGCGTTCGCGTTATTTGCTCTGTCGGTGATGGTCAATAGCCAAGGCGCAACAACTGCCGTGTTAGTCCCTGTTGCAATAACCTTGGGTTTGCCACCAGCCATTATTATTGCGGTTTTCGTTGCCGTTAACGGTTACTTCTTCATTCCAAACTACGGCCCTATCATCGCATCTATCGACTTTGACCGGACTGGTACCACTCGTATTGGTAAGTATATTTTCAACCACAGCTTTATGCTCCCTGGCTTGTTAAGCATGGTGTTTAGTATTGGTTTTGGTTTGTTGTTCTCCAATATTTTGATGTAATCTCTACTATTGTTATAAGGGAGCTTTGGCTCCCTTTTTATTTGTTACGTATAAAATATTGATACATATCAATAAAGCAATAAATAATTACTTCTCTTCATTCATTCAGCTTAATGAATAAAATTTCAATATATTTACCCTACAACGATTATCCGCCTATCTCCATGTCTTCGAATAAAAAGCGTAAGAATATAATTCCATTATTTACACTCAATTACCCTAAATTAAATTCCCTAAAAAAATGGTGTGTAACTCGGTACTATTTTTTTGTGAAGCAAGACAAAGTTACGCTTTAAAACTCACCTTAGAATTTATACAGATATCTGAGCAAG
>NZ_NDIM01000323.1:0-9131 GCF_002241375.1 Vibrio sp. V19_P1S1T109
GCCGTGATTCTATAAGATAGTGATTAAAAAATATATCTTCATGCGTAGTGTTTTTGGTCGATTGAGCGCTAATCTCGTCTTAGAACTAAGACAGATGAACTAAGAGAAACAAATAAAATGCGGATTGCAAATTGGCAATAAAAACGCCTCATTCATCTGAGGCGCCTCGATTAATCGTCAACTATAGGGTAGCCGCTAGTGATGGAGCGCTTTTTCTAACTCACTCAAGCTCATTGGGTCATCAATTGTTGAAGGGACTGCATACTCTTCGCCATCGGCAATTTGTCGAATGACTCGACGCAGAATTTTACCAGAGCGCGTTTTGGGTAAACGATCAACAATTAACGCATGCTTAAAGCACGCTACCGCACCAATTTCACTGCGCACTTTGTTAACAAGTTCTTGTTCCAAGTCGCGCTCATCCACCTTAACGCCATCTTTAAGCACCACCAACCCTAGCGGCAACTGCCCTTTAAGCTCGTCATACACTCCAACTACAGCACATTCGGCAACCGCAGGATGAGCACCGACGATTTCTTCCATCTCCCCCGTAGATAAACGATGGCCTGCAACGTTTATCACATCATCAATTCGCCCCATGATGAAGAGATAACCTTCTTCATCCAAATAGCCACCATCACCAGAAACATAGTAACCGTCAAATTGAGCAAGGTAACCGGACTCAAATCGTTCGTGATCACGCCATACCGTCGCTAAACAACTTGGTGGTAAGGGGCGTTTCAACGCCACAAACCCTTGTTGATTGGCGGGCATCACTTCACCTAGCTCATTGAGAATCTCGACCTGATAACCGGGAATCGGTTTCGTTGCTGACCCCGCTTTAATTGGCATTGACTCAAGCCCTATCGGATTTCCAGCAATCGCCCAACCGGTTTCGGTTTGCCACCAATGGTCAACTACTGGCTTTTGAGTGTGCTGTTCTACCCATTCAAGTGTCGGCGGGTCAAGACGTTCTCCGGCCATAAAAATAGTGGTTAAAGTGGATAAATCATAATGTTTGAGTAGATCGCCATTGGGATCTTCTTTTTTGATGGCGCGAAAGGCGGTAGGCGCAGAAAAAAGTACGTCCACCTTATACTCTTGGCACACTCGCCAAAATGCAGCCGGATCGGGTGTGCGCACCGGTTTACCTTCATACAAAATAGTGGTGCAACCGTGAATCAAGGGTGCATAAACAATGTAAGAGTGACCGACTACCCACCCCACGTCCGACGCAGCCCAAAAAACACCTTGTTGAGGCATATTGTAGATGGTTGACATGGAGTACTTCATCGCGACTGCATGACCACCGTTGTCGCGCACCACCCCTTTGGGTTTGCCTGTTGTACCTGATGTGTAAAGAATATAAAGCGGATCGGTCGCCAAAACCGGCACGCAATCATGCGGCGGCGCTTCTTTAACGGCTCGATTCCACTCTAGATCTCGCTCATTATTTAAGTCAGCCACATGCTCCGAGCGTTGTAACACCACCACTTTTTCCGGCTTCCATTTGCTGTCTAAAATGGCACGGTCAACTAAGGGTTTGTAGGGTAAAATCTTATTGATTTCGATACCGCAAGATGCCGTCATGATCACTTTCGGTTCAGCATCTTCAATACGCACCGCTAATTCATTGGGTGCAAAACCGCCAAAAACGACAGAGTGAATCGCGCCAAGCCGTGCACAAGCGAGCATCGCCATCACTGCTTCCGGGATCATTGGCATATAAATGATCACCCGATCGCCTTTAGCAACACCTTGCATTGCCAGCATTCCCGCTACTTTCGCTACCTGATCTCGTAATTGTGTATAGCTATATTGACGCTTTCTTCCGGTCACTGGGGAATCATAAATCAGCGCGGTTTGCTCACCTCGCCCCTGTTCACAATGGAAATCTAGCGCCAACCAACAGGTATTGAGTACACCATCGGTAAACCAGCGTTCAATGCCATGCTCATCTTTTTGTAAGATAGTTTGGGGAAACTCAAACCACTCAATCTGCCGAGCTTGAGCCTGCCAAAATGATTCAGGTTCAGATTGAGCCCATTGATATTCCTTTAAATATGCCGACATAACATTTCCCTTAACATGATTTGAGGCTTAACGATGGACTCGCACCCAACCTTCCATTAACACCCGCGCGCTACGGCTCATACTGGCTTTCTCTATTCCCCAATGACCCTCTCGTAAAACGGCTTTAGCGCCCACTTTCAGCGTACCGGATGGATGACCAAAAGTGACCGATTCTTTTGCTCCACCGCCCGCCAACATATTCACTAACGTTCCAGGGACACTGGCCGCTGAAGCGATGGCCACGGCGGCCGTTCCCATCATCGCATGATGCAGTTTTCCCATAGACAGCGCGCGCACCACAATATCGACATCGTTCGCCGATACCGCTTTACCACTGGATGACAAATAGGATTGCGCTTTTGCTACAAACGCTACTTTAGGCGTATGTTGGCGCAGTTGGGCTTGTTCAATATGCTCAATCAAACCCATTTTCACAGCGCCATAAGCGCGAATTGCTTCAAACATCGCCAAGGCATGATCATCATTGTTGATCGCCTCTTGCAGTTCAGTACCTTGATAACCGATGTCGTGAGCATCGATAAAAATCGTCGGAATGCCCGCATTAATGAGCGTTGCATTCAAGGTTCCCATGCCGGGGATTTGCAATTGGTCGAGCACATTTCCGGTTGGGAACATCACACCGCTATCATCGGCAGGATCGAGAAAATCAACCGCAATTTCAGCGGCGGGAAAGGTCACCCCATCGAGTTCGAAATCACCACACTCTTGCACTTCACCCTGCTCAATTGGCACATGAATAAGAATGGTTTTGCCAATGTTGGCTTGCCAAACGCGAACCGTCACTACACCGTTATTAGGGATCTGTTCTGGGTCGAGAAAACCGCTGTGAATCGCAAATGGCCCTACTGCCGCAGAAAGGTTACCGCAGTTGCCGCTCCAGTCTACAAACGCTTTGTCTATCGAAACTTGGCCGAATAGATAATCGACATCGTGATCGGCTTGCTCACTTTTGGAGAGAATCACGGCTTTGCTGGTGCTAGAACTTGCGCCGCCCATGCCATCAATTTGTTTGCCATAAGGATCGGGGCTACCAATGACACGCAACAGCAGTTGATCTCGTGCCTCTCCCGCTTGCTGAGCCTCTTTGGGTAAATCTTCAAGCCGAAAAAATACGCCCTTACTGGTACCGCCTCGCATATACATCGCCGGAATTTTTAATGAGTTACTCACGTGATACTCCTTTATCCTTAGCGTCATTGAGCCAGAAAATCTTGCGCAAAACGCTGCAATACGCCACCAGCCTGATACACACTGACTTCATCAGCCGTGTCTAAACGACAAGTCACCGTAACCTTCTGCTGTTCGCCCTTATTTGCGCCTTGCGTACGAGTGATCACCAAGCTTAAGTCGACGCTCGGCTTAATATCTCCCACCACATCATAAAGCTCAGTACCATCGAGTTGCAGTGTGTGGCGGTCTGTTCCCGTTTTAAATTGCAGTGGCAGAACACCCATCCCGACTAAATTCGTGCGATGGATCCGTTCAAACCCCTCGGCAACAATGGCTTCAACTCCCGCCAAACGTACACCTTTCGCCGCCCAATCACGTGACGAACCTTGCCCATAATCGGCTCCAGCAATAATGATCAATGGCTGCTTACGATCCATATAAGTCTCTATCACTTCCCACATGCGGGTAACCAAGCCTTCAGGTTCAATACGCGCCAACGAGCCTTGCTTTACTTTGCCCTCCTCTTGCACCATCTCATTGAACAGTTTGGGGTTAGCAAAAGTGGCACGTTGCGCGGTCAGATGGTCACCACGATGCGTGGCATAGGAGTTAAAATCTTGCTCCGGAACGCCCATTTTGAGCAAATATTCCCCAGCGGCACTGGTCGCTAAAATTGCGTTCGATGGCGATAAATGATCCGTAGTGATGTTGTCACCTAAAATAGCCAAAGGTCGCATGGCTGACAACCGACGTTCACCCGCTAACGCACCTTCCCAATAAGGCGGACGACGGATATAAGTGCTCATGGGGCGCCAAGCATAAAGTGGCTTTTGTTTGGCCATGTGCTCATCTAATTTAAACATCTGAATGTAAATTTGTTTGAACTGTTCGGGCTTAACATGGCGCACCACCACATCATCGATTTCTTCATCGGTTGGCCATAAGTCATTGAGGTAAATAGGCTTGCCTTGCGCATCTATTCCCAACGCGTCTTTTTCAATATCAAAACGAATCGTACCCGCAAGTGCATACGCCACCACCAATGGCGGAGAGGCAAGAAAAGCCTGTTTCGCATAGGGATGGATGCGGCCATCAAAGTTTCGGTTACCTGATAGCACAGCCGTCGTATAGAGATCGCGTTCAATGATTTGCTGCTCAATCATAGGATCAAGCGCGCCACTCATACCATTACAGGTAGTGCATGCATAAGCGACAATGCCAAAACCGAGCTGTTCTAGTTCAGGCAGCAGGCCAGCTTCCTCTAAATAAAGTTTGGCTACTTTTGAGCCCGGTGCAAAGGAGGTTTTGACCCAAGGTTTGCGAACCAAACCCAATTGATTGGCCTTTTTCGCCAGCAACGCGGCGGCCACGACATTGCGCGGATTACTGGTATTGGTGCACGAAGTAATGGCGGCGATGATCACTGCGCCATCAGGTAATTCGCCTTCTTTGGTTTGCCACGCCCCCGCAATACCGCGCTCGGTCAGTTCGCTTGTCGGCAAGCGGCGATGAGGATTCGAAGGCCCGGCTAAATTACGCTGCACACTTGAGAGATCAAACTCCAGTACCCGTTCGTATTGCGCTTCAATCAAATCATCGGCCCATAAGCCGGTTTGCTTAGCGTACTGTTCAACCAAGGCTACTTGCTGTGCGTCTCGACCCGTGAGTTTGAGATAGTTGATGGTTTGCTCATCAATATAGAACATGCCTGCGGTTGCACCATATTCAGGTGTCATATTGGAAAGCGTTGCGCGATCGCCAATCGTCAATGCGCGAGCGCCTTCTCCGAAAAACTCCAGATAACAAGACACCACGCGCTGATTTCGCAAGAACTCCGTAATGGCAAGCACAATGTCGGTCGCGGTGATCCCCGCTTGGCGTTGACCGGTTAGTTTAACGCCGACAATATCGGGCAGACGCATCATCGAAGGCCGACCTAACATCACTGTTTCAGCTTCTAACCCACCGACGCCAATCGCCAACACACCTAATGAATCGACATGAGGAGTATGGCTGTCAGTACCGACACAAGTATCTGGAAATGCTAAGCCGTTTTTCACTTGGATGACGGGCGACATTTTTTCTAAGTTAATCTGGTGCATGATGCCATTACCCGCCGGAATAACGCTGACATTTTCAAAGGCGGTTTTGCACCATTCGATAAAGTGAAAGCGATCTTCATTGCGGCGATCTTCAATCGCACGATTTTTTTCAAACGCGTCAGCTTCGAAGCCGGCATGTTCAACCGCGAGTGAGTGATCGACAATCAGTTGCGTTTCCACCACAGGGTTTACTTTGGATGGATCACCGCCTTGCTGAGCGATCGCGTCTCTTAACCCCGCCAAGTCCACTAAAGCGGTTTGCCCTAAAATATCGTGGCACACCACACGCGCCGGATACCACGGGAAGTCGAGATCGCGCTTACGCTCAATCAGCTGTTTCAGCGAATCAACCAATGTGTGCGGCTCACAGCGGCGGACTAAGTTTTCCGCCAGTATTCGTGAGGTATAAGGCAGCCGATCATACGCTCCGGCTTGGATATCATTGACCGCTTGTCGTGCATCAAAATACTCCAGCGCGGTCGCTGGTAATACTTTTTTGTATTGGCTGTTGATCGTTTGATGACTCATCAATTCCACCCATAAAACTGTCTATTCGAAACATTGTCTAGGTCTAGCGAGCTAGGTTTTACCTACCACCAAACCATACACCAAAGGAGCATGGTTTGATTCCATCCCATTAACGCTGCTCTATTGGTATCCACTCTTGATGTTCAGGACCGTCATAATCGGCACTTGGGCGAATAATTCGGTTATTAGCGCGCTGCTCAAACACATGAGCGGCCCAGCCAGTTAATCGACTCATCACAAAAATAGGGGTAAATAATGGCGTAGGAATACCCATAAAATGGTAGGCCGAAGCGTGGAAGAAATCCGCATTACAAAATAGGTCTTTCTCGCGTTTCATCACCGCTTCAACACGTTCTGATACCGCGTACAAATGCGTGTCGCCCGACGCTTCAGATAACGCTTTTGACCAACGTTTGATCAATGCGTTACGCGGGTCACTTTCACGATAAATGGCATGACCAAAACCCATTATTTTGTCTTTATTAGCCAACATTTGCAGAATATTGGCCTCAGCTTCGTCCGGTGTTTGCCAGCGTTCAATCATCGCCATCGCCGCTTCATTGGCTCCACCATGCAACGGGCCGCGCAGTGTGCCAATCGCCCCAGTTACGCAAGAGTGAATATCTGACAGCGTAGATGCACAGACGCGCGCGGCAAACGTTGATGCATTAAACTCGTGCTCTGCGTACAGAATCAATGAGCAATGCATCACCTGCTTGTGCAGCTCGCTCGGTGCTTTTCCTGTCAGCATTTTTAAGAAGTAGCCACCAATGCATGCTTCGCTTTGATCTTCAGTCTCAATCCGGATGCCTTGGTGGCTGAAACGATACCAATAACAGATAATAGCGGGGAAAAGTGCCAACATCCGTTCGGTCGCACTCAACTGCTCAGCAAAACTGTGCTCAGTTTCAAGGTTGCCTAAAACTGAACAGCCAGTGCGCATTACGTCCATTGGATGTGTACTGGCTGGCAGCAGCTCTAGCGCGGCTTTTAACGGCTGCGGTAAACCTCGTAATCCCATTAAGCGGGTTTTGTACTGGTCAAGTTCACTTTGATTAGGTAAATGGCCAATCAATAACAGATGAGCGACCTCTTCAAACTGTGCATGGTTGGCAAGATCGGTGATGTCATAACCTCGATAAGTTAGACCCGTCCCCGTTTTTCCGACAGTACATAAAGCGGTGACTCCCGCGCTTTGACCGCGCAGACCTGCGCCGCCCAGTGGTGCGTTTGACATGTTGAACTCCTTTTCCTTTGTTTTTATTATTCCTTTGATGAAAAAAGCTCGTCGAGCTTATCTTCGTAATCGTGGTAATTGAGATAGTCATACAGCTCGCTACGGGTTTGCATGCTATCGAGCAAAGCTTGTTGGTTGCCCTGCTCTAATAAATGACGATAGACATTCTCAGCCGCTTTATTCATCGCACGAAACGCACTCAATGGGTAAAGCACCATATCCACTTTCACTTGAGCAAGTTCTGCACATGGGTAGAGCGGCGTCTGCCCAAACTCAGTAATATTGGCTAAAATCGGCACTGACTTACCACAAGCTGCGCTTAGCGCGGTGGAGAAACGATCGTACTGCTCAAGAGTGGTCATCGCTTCGGGGAAAATCATATCGGCTCCGGCCTGCACGTAAGCAATGGCACGTTCAATGGCGCTATCAATGCCTTCCACCGCTAACGCATCGGTGCGCGCCATGATCACAAACTCTGGGTTCACTCGTGCATCTACCGCGGCTTTTACGCGGTCAACCATCTCTTGCTGGCTGACGATCGCTTTATTAGGGCGATGCCCGCAGCGTTTCTGCGCAACTTGATCTTCCATATGTACGGCAGCAGCGCCCGCTTTCTCCATCGCTTTGATAGTGCGAGCAATGCTAAATGCGCCGCCAAAACCGGTATCAATATCCACCAACAAAGGCAAATCACACGCATTGGTGATGCGCTCAACATCCACCAGCACATCATTTAATGTGGTGATACCTAAATCGGGCAAACCATACGAAGCGTTAGCGATGCCACCACCCGACAGATAAATGGCTTGGTGGCCTAAACGTTTGGCCATCATTGCGCAATAGGGATTGATCGTGCCGACAATCTGCAGTGGATCATTTTGTTGAACAGCGAGTCTAAATTTCGCCCCCTGACTTAAGCTCATGAGATTCTCCTAATCAGTCGCTTGGTTATCGCCCTTATTCAAGGCCGCTCTGTGCGTGGTTCTTGGTTTGCTTCATTGCAGGCATGATTATTTTCTACCCGCCGCCCTGTGGCTTACTCTTTTACTATCTGCTGTTCAATCAAGATTCGACTGCCCGAAATATGGCGTCGCATCAACATCTCAGCCAGTTCTTCATCGCCGTTTTTGATCGCTTGTAGAATGTATTTGTGCTCATCCAACGCCTCCTTCGGGCGTGAATGTGAGCGTGGCGATTGATAACGATACATGCGCAGTAAGTGATAGAGCTCATCACACAATAAAGTCACTAATTTATGATTACGGCTGGCTTTGATGATGCGGTAATGAAAGTCAAAATCACCGTATTGATGAAAATAGGAAGCCCCTTCGACTTGCTCAATATGATTCGAATGTGTCGACAATAACGCCTCTAGCCCTTGTAATTCAGAGGGCGAAATGTTGCGCGCCGCTAACCTTGCCGCCATACCCTCTAGCGCTTCGCGTACTGCATAAAGCTCTACCAACTTACCGGGTGACAACTCAATAACTCGCGCGCCCACATGTGAAACACGTTCGATCAACCCCAAGCCTTCCACACGCATTATCGCTTCACGCAGTGGCCCACGGCTGACTTGAAAACGTTTGGCGAGTTCGGGTTCTGAAATCTTGCTGCCCGGTGCTATACGCCCCTCAACAATCGCCTCAATCAGATACTCCGTAAGGTTTTCCGATTTGGTGTTCTCTTTTTCTCGTTCAACAGCGTGTGATTTTGTATCAGTACTGTTTAGTGTTAGTGCACTATTCATCTTGTTATCGCTCACAGGTTGGATTCATGCTGAGACGCAAAGCACTCACACACTCATATGTGTTAACAATCATTAAAACTTATTGTTAAAATAGACCATAAAACCATCGATAATCAATAAAATTGTCGACACATTAGACTAATGTATAAGAAACTTAATGATTAAATTTGAACCAGAAGAAGATAAAACTCTGTGAGCTTGAAAAGAGAAAAGTGTCGATTTCGCAGATAGAATAAGCAGTGCAACCCATTAC
>NZ_NDIM01000130.1:0-9030 GCF_002241375.1 Vibrio sp. V19_P1S1T109
GTATAAACCTAGAGGGTTTAAAGATTCTGTTGGGGGATGGTTTTTGCAATAGTACTGATCCACAAGGTTGGGTCGGTAAATATTTGGCCGATAACCCTAAAAATAAATCGGTTGTTTTACAATTGGTACAACAAATAAAAGAGATTTGGGAAGCTAAAGCACATAATACCGATGAGAGTGACCCATACAAAATGGCAAGGTGCATTGTGTTATTAACGTATGAAATTGGGATTATTCCTGCTTGGAATTGCAAAAGTGGTAAAGATCGTACGGGTTTTCTTGACGGAGAAGTTAAGCGAGAAGTGATTAAATTACATCAGAATGAATCGGTTACTCCTTGGGGAGCACTTGGCAGTGAAGATCAGAAACTACTACAGAAGGTTTTACTCAACAGTGGTAACTTACAAATTCAGGAATCGAACACAGGAGGAGCTCAGGGGAATAAAGTGTGTACAAAAACACCTTGGATGCTGAGCTCAGCAGAACTGTCTCTAAAAAGAAAGAGAATTGGTGATAGAGACGCATGGAAAAAGATAAAAGGTTTGTCTAATTTTGTGAATTCATGAAACTGAATACCAAAAGATAGTGGCATTCATAAAAGCCTGATGGTTTGTTACCCCACATTTTTATGTGTTCGCATGAACTGGATTCCCCCTTTTGTTACACAATAGGGGGTGTGTATTAGTGGTGAGTTTTAGTATCAAAATAGGGTGATTTGGTGCTGGTCATCTTGGGCTGGAAATGTTGTCAATGTAGGTAATGTGAGTCGTTGTTGCAGCTGTTGGTATAGCTCGGCGGCTAATAATGGGGCTTCAATATTGTCTGGCGTGTGGACCATAAGATAAGGTTGTTTTCTTTGTTCGATCCAATGTGGCAGTTTGGTCATCCACGCTTCAAAAAAGGGGTAATTGGCCTCTAATTCTGGGTGGCCGATAAAACGGATCATCGGCGTTTGTGCCGTGGCAATGGCGTGAACAGGGACTTTAGGTTTCTTTTTCTGAGCATCAATGATGACGTCGGTCGTCGGTTTGGCCGAAAAGATAGGACGACTATCCATAATGATTCGATCAATCGACGATTCAACTAACCATTGATTGAGCGCTTTTTCAGCTTCTCCCTTAGCAAAAAACTCAAGGTGCCGCACTTCAACACTCAGTGGAAAACCCGCGGGAAAATAGGCGCAGAATTTTTTCAACTGCTCTAAGTGCTGTGGGCCAAAAGTAGCTGGCAGTTGGATGGTCCATAATCCAACACGAGAGTGTAGAGGCTCCATCAGCATCATAAAATCTTTTAACTGATCTTGGCAGCCAGTGAGCTTATGTTCGTGGGTAATAGCTTTGGGCAGTTTGAACGTAAACCGAAAATCATCATGAGTGGCGGCGCGCCAGTTCTGCACTGTGTTCATGGAAGGTGACGCATAGAAAGTAGTGTTGCCTTCTACGGTATGAAAAACCCTCGCATACTTTTCAAGACGCTGCGCAGCAGGCGTTCCCGCGCCGTAAAACGTACTTTGCCAGCCCGCGTGTGACCACATGGTAAGGCCGAGTCGCAGTGGTAAATTCATCATACTGACCTTTTATCCATTACTAAAAATAAATACTCTACGAGAGTTTTGATGATTTTGGTATTTTAACGCTATAATCAGCCGCAATTTCTCAGCGGTGTTGCTATTTTGGTTGATTATTGATTTAAAAAGCAGCAACCCTTGATAAAACACAACAAATTGTATTCTGGAAGGTCGATTTTGCACATCTTTCAGCGTATAAATGGAACTTTGCGCTGCTCAGATAATGACGCTGAGCGGCTTAGAATTGATAACTAATTAGAGATTGGGAAATTCATTATGCGTAGCCATTATTGTGGTCACCTGAACAAGTCCCTCGCAGGACAAACTGTGGAGTTGTGCGGCTGGGTTAATCGCCGTCGTGATTTAGGCGGTCTTATCTTTATTGATATGCGAGATCGTGAAGGCATCGTTCAGGTGGTGGTTGATCCAGATATGGCGGATGTATTTGCAGTAGCTAACCAACTGCGTAATGAATTCTGCATTAAGCTCACTGGTGAAGTACGCGCGCGTCCAGAAAGTCAAATCAATAAAGAGATGGCGACTGGCGAAGTAGAAATTCTCGCGAGTGGGATTTCGATTATCAACCGCAGTGATGTTTTGCCACTGGATTTCAACCAAAAGAACTCAGAAGAGCAACGTCTAAAATATCGTTACTTAGATCTACGCCGTCCAGAAATGAGTGATCGTATTAAGCTGCGCGCTAAAGCGTCTAGCTTTGTACGCCGCTTCCTTGATGAACACGGTTTCCTCGATATTGAAACGCCAGTTTTGACGAAAGCAACGCCGGAAGGGGCTCGTGATTACTTAGTGCCAAGTCGTGTGCACAAAGGCAGTTTCTATGCACTTCCTCAATCGCCACAACTGTTTAAACAGTTGCTGATGATGTCAGGTTTTGACCGTTACTATCAAATCGTAAAATGTTTCCGTGATGAGGATTTACGTGCTGACCGTCAACCAGAATTTACTCAAATCGATATTGAAACGTCATTTATGACGGCAGATCAAGTGCGTGAAGTGACCGAAAAAATGGTTCGCAACATGTGGCTAGAACTACTAAACGTTGATCTAGGCGATTTCCCTGTGATGCCATACAGCGAAGCGATGCGTCGCTATGGTAGCGACAAGCCGGATCTGCGTAACCCACTGGAATTGGTTGATGTTGCAGACCTTGTAAAAGATGTGGATTTCAATGTTTTCTCTGGCCCAGCTAATGATGCCAAAGGACGCGTTGCGGTTATTCGTGTACCGGGTGGCGCGGCATTAACTCGTAAGCAAATTGATAGCTACGCTGAGTTTGTTGGTATTTATGGCGCGAAAGGTTTGGCGTGGATGAAAGTCAATGACCGCGCTGCTGGCTTAGAGGGTGTTCAATCTCCGGTCGCGAAATTCCTTTCGGCTGACATTGTGGAAGGCATTTTGGCGCGTACTCACGCTGAGTCTGGCGACATCATTTTGTTTGGTGCCGATAAAATAAAAGTGGTGACTGAAGCCTTGGGTGCGCTGCGTTTGAAATTGGGTAAAGATCTGGCGATCACCAATGAAAATTCATGGGCTCCACTATGGGTTGTTGATTTCCCGATGTTTGAGGAAGATGACGAAGGTAACTTGCATGCTATGCATCACCCATTTACCGCGCCACTTAACTTAACCGCGCAAGAGCTGCAAGCCAACCCAGCGGTTGCAAATTCAAATGCTTACGACATGGTACTAAACGGCTATGAAGTGGGCGGTGGCTCGGTGCGTATTCACAATGCTGAAATGCAATCTGTGGTGTTTGATATTTTAGGTATCGATGCGCAAGAGCAACAACTGAAATTCGGCTTCCTATTGGATGCGCTGAAATTTGGTACGCCACCACACGCAGGTCTTGCATTCGGTCTTGACCGTTTGGTGATGCTGTTGTGTGGTACGGAAAATATTCGCGATGTGATTGCCTTCCCTAAAACAACCGCAGCCGCTTGTTTGCTAACGGATGCACCGAGTCTGGCTAACCCAGCGTCGCTCGAAGAGTTGGCGATTGCGGTGACGGTCGCAAAAGAAAAAGCGCAATAAACGCAACGGTAACAGGGTGGCGAAAGTCACCCTCTTTTTTGCCCCTGCGTAGGGTTATCCTTTTTTATTTGAGTGAACCTTGTTCTCTCGCCAATTGACTTAGTGACAGGAATCTCTCTTTTGGCTCAAATGTATTTCTATTACTCTGCGATGAATGCAGGTAAATCAACCACTCTTCTACAATCTTCTTTCAACTACCAAGAGCGTGGTATGACGCCCGTGATCTATACCGCCGCCATCGACGACCGCTATGGTGTTGGTAAAGTAAGTTCAAGAATAGGATTGGAATCAGACGCCCAGCTTTTTACTGCTGAAACGAATTTGTATGATGAGATCAACGCACTGCACGAGCAACAAAAGCGTCACTGCATTTTGGTTGATGAGTGCCAATTCTTAACCAAAGATCAAGTCTATCAATTGACTGAAGTGGTCGATAAAATCGGCATTCCGGTACTGTGCTATGGCTTGCGTACCGATTTCTTAGGTGAGCTATTTGAAGGGAGTAAATATCTACTTTCTTGGGCCGATAAGCTGGTGGAATTGAAAACAATTTGTCATTGTGGCCGTAAAGCGAACATGGTCATTCGCACCGATGAACATGGAGTGGCGATTGCTGAAGGTGATCAAGTCTCTATTGGTGGTAACGATAAATACGTGTCGGTATGTCGTCAGCACTATAAAGAAGCCTTGGGTAAGTAAATTCATTACTTCTGCGCCTTGAACAAATTATTCGATAGGGAGGTTTAAGCCTCCCTATCTATTTTGTATGCCCCACAACTTGTGTTACCACTCAAATTGACTCAGAACTTGGTAAGCAAGTGTCACATCGTCAGGGATCGGTTGCTCAATCTGAAATCCTTGTGCTGGGTAGTCGCGGACTCGCACAAAATCGTCTAGTAGCGCACTCAGTACAACATCAACGGTGAAATCCTCATCAAGATAATCGAAAAATGTCTCTCCGCTAGAGGTCACCATCAATGACTCAAATGGGGCAGGCCACTGCTGAACAAATGTGGCGTAGGCACGACGTTCCATGAAGGGTTTTTGAACCACAATAATACGTTGCGCAGTGATCGATTTTTCTGCCAATAGATGGTGACTAAATCGTACATTTTCTCCAGAGTGAGTCGCCTCTTTTTCCAGTAAAATCGCGTGGGTTGGTACGCCACAATCTTTGGCTATGTAAGCAAAGGTTTCTGCTTCGCTTTTAGCAAATTTACCCTCAGTAAAACGCCCTTGTCCGCCAGAGAAAAGAAGGTAGGGAGCCAGATTTTGTTGGTACAAATGTGCAGCATACTCAGCCACGCGCAAATCATTGCTGCAAAACACCATAATGATATCGGCCGCGACGAGCTCATGCTTCATCTGCATGTACTGCCACAAGGTTTCAATGTGTTGGTAGAGATGTTTACTCATTCAGTGCCAGTGCCTCTAACGTGTGTGAATAATGAAATTGATAGCCCAATTGGCTCAGCTTGTCGCTTAAGATGCGTTTGTCTGCAATATCGACAATTGGCGGCAATGGTGAGTCTAGCTCGGCGGCCGCCAACGCGGCTTGATAAAACTCAGCTTTACTCACGGTTTGTGGTGTGGTGGCGTTAACGACCTGTTTGGAGAGTTTTTCGCTGGCAAAAATCAGTGCACCAATGGCGTCTTTTTGATGCAACATATTAGCTGGTGCAAGCCGGCTGACTTGCGCCAAACGCGCTGCAAATCGTGAGGGATGACGCTTTGGTCCGATCAAGCCACTACAGCGTACAATGACATAATCTAGCCCTGAATCGATAACGTGTTGCTCGGCTTGCAACATGATTCGTGCTCCTTCACTGAAGTTTGAGTCATTTTGCGCCAGTGACAAGGAGGCATCCTGTTCACTCATTGGTTGTGCAATGTCAGGATAGACGCTGGTTGAGCTGACCATGACTATTTTACGCACATTAGCCAGCTTTGCTTGCGTGACTAAATGCTGCCACTGCTGCGCATACTCTTGCCCTCTTCCCTTGCGAAAACCGGGTGGAAAGCTGCCTATCACCATCTCACTTTTTTGAGCAATAAAGTGCTGCGATAAGCTTTGGTCGCGCAGAGAAAGATCGCATACAAAGCCTGTGATGCCATGTTGCGTTAACTCAAGCATTCCTGCCGTTTGGGTGCGGCTGGCGTAGACTTGGTGGTTTTCGGTAAGAGCTTGCGCTAGAGGAAGGCCTAGCCAACCTACGCCAATGAGGGTAATGGTGCTCATAAAATGTACATCCTGTATTGATTGTATGCCGATCAGGCATCGGTGAGTGGACTAAGCTGGCGCAACAACTGCCTGACCATTTTATGGATAGGATCGGCGCTCATGCGCTGGTGCTGAATGACATCAATATTGGTATACCAAGCCAGCTGTTCAAACTCAACAGGGACACGCACTAATTTCCCCATCGCTTGTTCACTTTCGGCTAAATAGCTTGGCAGCAAACACCATCCTAAACCGCTTAACGCCATCTCTAATAATAGATAGTAGTTATCGGCGTACCATATCTCGGGGCTAAAGGCTTGATGGAAACTGCTGGTTTTATGGCTGCGTGAGCGGATAACGAGTTGGCGATGCAATCTTAGCATATCGATATGGGGCGCTTGATGCTGAGCCAATTCATGCTCTGCGGCCACATAAACATCAAAACGGATTGAACCGACATTTTCAAAATCAAGGTTATTCGGTAAGGCCAATTCACTGAAGATGATCCCACAGCTAGCGCGACCTTGTTCCACCATCTCAATCACATCGGTACTTGATGCACTTAAACATTCAATTTCAATGTGTGGAAACTGTGTGGCTAACTGTTTGAATAAATGAGTTAACCCTTGTAACGGGATCCCTTCATCCATCGCAAGCGAAAGCTGTTGATTGGGTGAGGAAACAAGCAGTTGTGCTTGTTGCGCTAAGCGTTGATGTTGCTGCAACGTCGCTTGCGCATACGGTAGAAGTCGCTCGCCTTGCGCAGTTAATCGTGGATAACGGCCGGAGCGATCAAACAGTTCTACACCGCAATCAATTTCTAAATTGATGATGTGTTGGCTAACGGCCGATTGAACTTTGCCCAACTGTCTTGCCGCGCCGGAGAAAGATCCACTCTCAACGGTTGCGGTGAAGGCTTGCAACTGATCAATACTCAACATATCTCATTTACCGATACTATCTAACTTTTTAGTATCTTCAATATAGATAAAAATGAGTCCATTCAACACCTCAGACGAAGAATAAAGAGGAGAAAAATGATGTCAATGAGAGAGTTGTCGATGAAAGAGCGCCTTTTCCATGCAATAACGTTTGAAGTGACCGCATTAGCGTTAATTATTCCAATTTCCGCATTGCTGACAGGACAGGGAACGGGGGATTTAGCCATGATAGGTATTGGTTTGAGCCTATTTGCCGTAGCGTGGAACTATCTATACAACGTTTTGTTCGACCGAGTGTTTGGTACCAACCGATTAGCGCGTACGGTTAGCTTACGCTTGTTACACACGACCGGTTTTGAAGGTGGGCTCGTCTTTATTTCTATTCCGGTGATCGCTTGGGTTTTAGACGTATCGATGTGGGATGCATTGATTTTGGAAGCTGGGTTTCTGACCTTTTTCTTTATCTACACCACACTGTTTAACTGGGGATATGATCGAATTCAGCCCTATCAACGTTGGATTGAGCGAATGGCCAAATAAAGAAGGGCGGTTTTTAAAGGGGACAAGGCAGCCAGCAGAGTCACGGCTGCCTTTGCAGGCTAGATTAAGAGTTCAAAACGCGCAGCACGCGCTCTGCATGCTCTGCCACTTCGATGCCTTCATCCGTCAAATAGCCACCATCAGGTAATGTACACAGACCTTTTTCGTAAAGACGTTGAACGGCGGATTGCATGTCGTCAGACGCATCATTACGGACTTTAATGCCAGTCGCAGCGCTGCTTAAATCAAATTGGAGGAGTAGATTGAGCTCGGCGATATTTTGTTGAGTAAATTTCATCTCGACACCTATGTAGTGAATGATTTTTTGTCACCATAGATGCCTGCGCAGTTAGCCGCAATCAGTTGTTGTAAGAAATGTTATCTGCAACCAAATTGGGGATATTTCACACAGTTATATTCATCATTGGTTTGTAAGAGAGTGACTATCTATAGGCGCTGGATATGGGCTATCAATAAATTTTTATGATTTTCATCACGCTAAACACATTTTTTGTAAACATAGAAAATAGCTCTTGAATTGTCATAGGAATGGAGCGATTATCCGCGCCTTATATAACTTGTTTCAAAATGTTACTTGCCATGAACTTAAACCAATTTGATTCCCTATTGCCACCGCAAATGGCAGAGCGCGCCGCAGAAACTGGCGTTGGAAAAGCGACGAAAGATCCGATGAAGTCTTTCCTTCTTGCCATTTCTGCTGGTATTCATATCGGTATTGCTTTCGTTTTTTACACTACAGTGACGACAGGCACGGGCGATATGGCTTGGGGTCTGAGTCGTTTTATCGGCGGCTTTGCGTTTAGCTTAGGTCTTATTCTGGTGGTGGTCACTGGTGGTGAGTTATTCACTAGTTCAGTGCTAACTTTGGTTGCACGTGCGAGTGGCAAAATTTCTTGGAGTATGCTGATTAAAAACTGGGTCATCGTCTACTTTGGCAACCTTGCTGGTGCGCTGATGCTTGTCGCCTGTATGCTCGTTTCCAAACAATATATGTTTGATGGTGGACAAGTTGGCCTCAATGCGATGGCCATTTCTCAGCATAAATTGCATCACGAGTTTATGCAGGCAGTAGCGCTTGGCATTATGTGTAACGTGTTGGTGTGCGTGGCGGTCTGGATGACTTTCAGTGGTCGTACCTTGACTGACAAAATTATGGTGATGATTTTACCTGTCGCTATGTTTGTCGCCGCGGGTTTTGAGCACTGCATCGCTAATATGTTCCAAGTTCCGATGGCAATTGGTATCAAATATTTTGCACCCGCTGAGTTTTGGCAGGTGACGGGTGCCAATATTGCCGACTACGCAGACCTTAACTTAATGGGTTTTTTGATCAATAACCTATTACCCGTGACGATTGGTAATATCATAGGTGGGGGTGTTTTTGTTGGCATTTGGTACTGGTTAATTTACCTTCGAGATGGATCTCACGAATAACTCCTTATTGAAGAGATGATTTTAGAAGCGGCTTTGGGCCGCTTTTTGTTGTCATCTCTAAACCATCGCCTTAGGTGGTGTTGACTGCTTCTGCTAGTGTTTGTTCACTATTTATACCGTTAAAACAGCTTATCCACATTTTCTGTGGATAAGCTGTTTTAAAGCCAGTGTGTAAGATGAATTGTGATAAGAGTTTTTGAATTTGGACAAACACTGTAGAAGAAATTCTAGAGATGTTAAAGCTCATCATAACC
>NZ_NDIM01000214.1:0-8913 GCF_002241375.1 Vibrio sp. V19_P1S1T109
AAGCAAGATTGAACCAGTTAATCTGGATATTGAATTTGTAGCTTTGGCTGACTTTTTTAACCATATGAAGGTCTCACTAAAAACGACAACCGTGACAAAAGATGAATTGCAATTAGAGGTTGAGCGACAAACCTCAGAGTTAAAAATTCAAAAAGATCAGCTTCAGTTTCTATCTGAACATGATTCGTTGACGGGGCTACTTAATCGGCGAGCGTTTGAAAAGTTGTTGGATAACGCCATCGTAAAAGCCAACAGGACTAAGGTGAAGTTAGCGCTGCTTTTCATTGATTTGGACAATTTCAAAACCATCAACGACACTCAAGGCCACTGCGCGGGAGATGAAATTTTAAAGCAAATCGCGATTCGCTTAGAGGCCAGTATCCGCCAATCTGATTTTGCGGCAAGGCTTGGCGGCGATGAATTTGTAGTGTGCCTCGATCTGATTGATGAGTACGACTTTGTCGCAGAGAAAGTCAAACAAATCATCAAATGCTTAGGGCTGCCCATTGAGTTTGAAGGGCAAAGCCTAACCGTTGGTGTTAGTGTCGGTATCAGCTACTTCCCCTTACAAACCAATAGTATGCACCATTTAATGGCCTTGGCTGATGAGGCGATGTATCAAGCGAAAGAGGTGGTTGGTAACACTTATTGTCAAAACATTGATCCCTTAAGGGGAGTTTTTACAGTGGAAGACGTGGTGAGTTAACGCCATTTTTCTGCATAGGAAGCGGCTGGGTCGAGGCTGATTCATGAGTAGATAGTCGCAATCCCTGAATAATACCGTTTATCAATTGAACCTGACTCAGTTTCCTTTTACCCTGTGCTTCTCCCCCCATATTATCGCTAGGAGCATCGTCATGCAGCTTCGTGATCCTCAACTTTTTAAACAACAATGTTATCTCAATGGTCAATGGGTTTGTGCATCCAACTCGCTCACCTCAACCGTTTACAACCCTTATGACGGCACTCTGATTGGAACGGTTCCGCAGCTAGATAGTGCGCAAGTCCAACAAGCGATTGAGGGTGCAGAGCTTGCGCAGAAACTGTGGAAAAAACAGCCAGCGGCGGACAAAGCGAGAGTGCTTAGATCTTGGTATGAATTGATTGTTGAACACAGCGATGATCTGGCACTGATTTTAACCAACGAGCAAGGCAAACCTTTAGCGGAAGCGAAAGGCGAGATCAGCTATGCTGCCAGCTTTGTCGAATGGTATGCCGAAGAGGCAAAACGAGCTTATGGTGAGCTTGTCCCGAGTCATAAAGCGGATGCAAGAATACTGGTATCGAAAGAACCTATTGGTGTGGTTGCTGCGATCACGCCTTGGAATTTCCCTGCGGCTATGGTGACTCGTAAATGTGCTCCAGCGATTGCGGCTGGGTGCGCAGTGGTACTCAAACCAGCACCAGATACGCCTTTTACTGCTCTTGCTTTGGCGGAATTGGCGCATCGTGCTGGGCTTCCCGCTGGCTTATTGCAAGTGGTGACCGGAGAGGCAATCGCAATCGGGCAGCAATTAACCAGCAGCAAAGTGGTACGCAAACTCTCATTTACTGGCTCAACAGGAGTGGGGAAAATATTAATGGCACAGTGCGCGCACAACATCAAAAAGTTGTCGCTCGAGCTGGGTGGTAATGCCCCTTTTATTGTGTTTGATGATGCCGACATTAATGCCGCCGTAGAGGGTGTGATGGTGGCGAAATTTCGTAACGCTGGTCAAACTTGTGTCTGTGCCAATCGAATCTATGTGCAAGAGGGCGTGTACGATAAATTTGTTAAAAAATTGGTTGATAAAGTCAGCAAGCTGATTGTGGGAAATGGGTTGGAATCGGGCGTAACAATGGGGCCTTTAATCAATGATGCGGCGGTGGCTAAAGTCAAATTACATATTGCGGATGCCACCGCGCAAGGCGCTCTAGTGCAATATGGCACTCTGCCTCAAGCCGGTAGCCGCTTGTTTGAGCCTCACGTATTAACAGAGATGACAGAAGAGATGTTGGTGGCTCAAGAAGAAACCTTTGGCCCACTTGCACCTTTATTTCGTTTCACTCACGAAGAGGAAGTGATTGAACGTGCAAACCACACGGATTCTGGATTAGCTGCATACTGCTATACGCAGTCACTGGCTCGGGCTTGGCGATTGAGTGAGGCACTGGAAGTCGGTATTGTTGGTATTAACGAAGGTTTGATATCAACTACAGTCGCACCGTTTGGCGGCATCAAAGAGTCAGGTCTTGGCCGCGAGGGAGCAAAGCAGGGGTTAGACGAATATTTGGAAGTGAAATACACCCTAATGGGAGGCTTAAACTAATCTTCCTCTCACTATTTTTGTTGAGTCAGTAACACCCATCTTAAGGGGCCATTGGTTTCAAAATCATTGGCCTCTTGGCAGATCATATACAGCTCACCGACTTGAATCACTGCACCGATAGAATAAGCTTGGTCCTTATAATAGCAAACACGTTGCAAAGCATTACCTTCTGTAGCCACCACAACCGGTAGCGAAGCGGTATTGATTACTTTCGTGTAGCCAAAGCTAGGAGCAATCAATAATAACCAAACACAGTACTTCAGCATGGTGTATCTCCTATTTATAGTGAGGTAGTTAATCAAATTGCCGCTGATAGCGGGGCAGCATACTTTCATTGCCCAGTAACCCA
Organism: Vibrio sp. V19_P1S1T109; assembly: GCF_002241375.1. NCBI lineage: Bacteria > Pseudomonadati > Pseudomonadota > Gammaproteobacteria > Vibrionales > Vibrionaceae > Vibrio > Vibrio sp. V19_P1S1T109. The sequence goes on from NZ_NDIM01000214.1 coordinate 2,659, forward strand.
CCTTGATGAATATAAATCACCGTTTTTTCTGGATGAGCTTCCATCCAAGGTAACAAACATTGCCACATCATAGGGTCATACAACAGATCAAATTCCACATGAGTCTGCTCAAGTAGATTTTGCCACATCCGATAATCGGCTTCGTACAATCGTCCAAAGTGATGCTTTTTCTCTGTAGATATAATCGTAGGGTACTGGCGCTCTTCAAGCTCGTCAAATTGTTGGATGAGGTAGTCATTTCCCCCTACACAAGCACAGGTCAGAACCTCAATGCCGTGCGGTTTTAGATATTTTTGCAGGTAGATCGCAGTGGTTCCTGTCCCGGAGGGCAACGCAACGACGAATTGCGTTTTTGTCTCCATTCTCATCCAGTTGAGAATTTCTAGAGCCAACTGCTTAATGCCCGTTTCGGCCATCTTTGAGCGACCGCCTTCCGGTACGACTAAGCATGAAGCATCAGGCTGGCGGATCGTATCAATATACTGCTCGGGGGGCATTATATTGATGGGGCTAACTTCGATGATGTGCGCTCCTAAATCCAGTGCGCCACGATAGTTGCCAATCGGCCTTTGTTGTAACCACGTTGGAATGTGGTCTACATAAAACTCAAATTTCCACCCTTTAATGCGCGCAAGAGCCGCCAGAGAATAGAGAGCATTCGACTGCGCCGAACCATAGCTGATTAAAGTGCTGATGCCGGGGAGATCGCTATCCAATAACGCCATAAACTTACGCGCTTTATTTCCTGAAAAATGGCTGTGAAGTTGATCATCACGTTTTAAATAGAAGCGGTTATTGGCAAAAGTATGTTGTGTTATGGGGGTGTCAGACAGTTTCATGATGATTTTCGAGCAGAAAAGGGCCGTAGTATATACTGACCTGAGTAAAAATTGCAGTGTTGGCCGATTTTATCGCTCGTCAGTTACTGCTTTGCCTCTCATGCGGCAAAAAAAAGCCCAGAGCAAAAGGCGCTGGGCGGATACAAATAAACATAGGAGTTAATAAGAAAAAGCAGCATATCGGTAGTTACAGTAAGAAGAAAAATTTGACGGCCTGTAAAATTCTTAATGCTCTGCTAACTACACTTATTGAGACTGAGCATTTCACAATCAGTTCCATCTTAAAGCCATTTTTTTCAATTTATTTTTAAAATATTTATCTTTCATTAGCTTACTTCTATTTTACTCTTCAGCTCCGATCATTTCGTAAAAATGTGATGTTAATTGCTTGTTAATCAATTGTGTCGATAGTATATTTCAAACACCTGTTTGATACGAGTGATTGAAATGGCACCAAGAAGTAGTACCAAAGAAAAAATCCTAGATGTTGCAGAGGGATTGTTTGCTGAACATGGCTTCAACGATACATCGTTACGAGCTATCACCAGCAAAGCTGGAGTAAATCTAGCCTCGGTTAACTACCATTTTGGTGATAAGAAAACGTTAGTGCGTGCAGTGTTGAATCGTTATTTAGAAGCATTTATGCCGGCCGTTCAACAAGCGCTGCAGGAGTTAAACTCCCAAGATGAATATCAAATGTCGGAAGTGTTTGAGTCATTGCGTACACCATTACGTGCGTTGAATGATGTTAGGCCCAACGGTACCAGCCGTTTTATGTTGTTGATTGGTCGCGGCTATACCGATGTGCAAGGTCATTTGCGTTGGTTTATCACCACACGCTACAGCGATGTATTGTCACTGTTTACTCAGTCAGTGATGAAGGCGAACCCAAAACTGACGCCTGAAACTCTATTCTGGCGTTTGCACTTCACGTTAGGCACGTGTGTTTTTACCATGGCGTCGAGCCAAGCATTGGCTGAGATTGCCGAAAGTGATTTTGGCAACCAAGTGGATGCCAAAGCCGTCGTTGACTTACTTATTCCTTATTTAGCCGCCGGCGTTGCGGCTGATTAACCCAATTAAATCTATTATAAGAAGTAACAATCCAAGCGAACAAAAGGATCTGATCATGAGCTCTCTACGAAGAAAATGGATAAGCGACCCCGCCTTTAAACTGTTTAAGCAAGTTTTGCCTCCGTTATCGGAGACAGAAAAAGAGGCGATGGAAGCGGGCAGCGTTTGGTGGGATGGTGAGCTGTTTTCAGGTCGTCCAGACTTTACCAAGCTGCATCATTACCCAAAACCAACCTTGTCAGATGAAGAGCAATCTTTCATTGATAATGAGTTGGAAACGCTGCTGTCTATGTTAGATGACCATAAAATCGTGAAAGAAGATCGCGACTTGCCAGCGGAAGTGTGGACGTTTCTGCGTAAAGAGCGTTTCTTCTCTTTGATTATTTCAAAGGCCTACGGTGGTCGTGAATTTTCCGCACTCGCCAATTCCACCATAGTGTCACGGATTGCGACGCGCAGTATCAGTACCGCTGTTACAGTGATGGTGCCAAACTCGCTTGGCCCGGGAGAGCTTCTCTCTCACTACGGTACACAACAACAGAAAGACTACTGGCTTCCTCGTTTAGCCGACGGCACCGATATCCCTTGTTTTGCGCTGACAGGGCCAGAAGCAGGCTCCGATGCTGGCGGCATTCCTGATCAAGGCGTGGTGTGTTACGGCAAGCACGAGGGCAAAGAAGTCCTTGGTATTAAACTCAGTTGGAATAAGCGTTATATCACGCTGGCTCCGGTTGCAACTGTGCTAGGCCTAGCTTTCAAACTCAGTGATCCTGAAAAACTTCTAGGCGATAAGCTCGATATCGGTATTACCTGCGCGTTGATCCCTGCTAATCACAAAGGCGTGGAAATTGGCGAGCGACACGATCCACTCGGCCTTGCGTTTATGAATGGCCCAACGCGTGGTCAAGATGTTTTCATCCCGATGGATTGGCTCATCGGTGGTGCTGACTATGCGGGTAAAGGCTGGCGCATGCTGGTGGAATGTTTGTCGGCAGGGCGTGGTATTTCATTGCCCGCACTTGGTACGGCGATTGGTCACTTAACTTCGCGCACGACAGGTGCATACGCTTATGTGCGCAAGCAATTTGGCATGTCGATTGGTAAATTTGAAGGGGTAGCTGAAGCATTGGGCCGTATCGGTGGCTTAACTTATTTGCTTGAAGCGACACGAACCTTAACCACAACCTCGCTCGATTTGAAAGAAAAGCCGGGCATAGTGACTGCCATTGCCAAATATCATATGACAGAAATTGCGCGCACAATTTTAAATGATTCGATGGATATTCACTCTGGTCGAGCGATTCAAGATGGACCAATGAACTACCTCGGAACACATTATCTTGGTATCCCGGTCGCAATTACGGTTGAAGGGGCCAATATCCTAACTCGCAATTTGATGATCTTTGGCCAAGGTGCCACTCGCTGTCACCCTTATGTTTTGAAAGAGATGGAAGCGGCGGCTAATCCTGATACAGAGCAAGGCGCGAAAGATTTCGATAAGCTGTTGTTTAAGCACATTAGCCACGCGACCAAAAATACCTTTGGGGCACTCGGTGCTGCATTAACGGGTTCGCGCTTTGTCAAAGCGCAGATGAGCGGCCCAACAAAAGCGTATTACCAACAGTTGACGCGCATTAGCCGAGCACTTGCCGTGAGTGCCGATTTCGCTATGTTGACGTTAGGTGGCGATCTTAAACGTAAAGAGATGATCTCAGCGCGTTTAGGTGATGGTTTGAGTTATCTGTACATGGCTTCAGCGACCTTGAAAAAGTATGAAGATGAAGGCCGCCAACAAACCGATTTAGATTACGTGCACTACGCGGTGCAATATTGTTTGTACCACGCGGCTAAATCTTTGCAAGAGGCGTACAGCAACTTCCCCAACAAAGTGGTTGGGCGCTTACTTAAAGTGTTGGTCTTCCCTTTGGGCAACCATTATGACAAACCTAGCGATGAGCTGTCGGTCAAACTGGCGGAAAGCTTAATGACTCCTGGAGCACATCGAGATCGTCTCACTCATCTTTGTTACATTGGGCCAGAGGAAGACGATAGCGTTGGCTTGATGGAAAAAGCGTTTTTGGCGATGTACGGTATCAGTGCACTTGAGCGCAAGCTGTTCCGCGCAGCCAAAGAGGGTAAAATTGCGCGTAAAGGTGCCCTGACTGAGCGATTAGCTCAAGCCTTAAGTGAAAATGTGTTGACTCAAACTGAAGTAGACCAAATTTTGGCCGCAGACAAACTGCGTTATAAAGCGATTCAAGTTGATCACTTTAGCCATGACTTGAGCGAGGTGATGACCAATAAGCCGGGAAAGCCAAAGCTTAATCATGTCGCCTAGTCGCGAATATCGTCACTAAAAGTGTGACCGTATATCAGGGCATCCTAGTCGGGTGCCCTGATTTTTTGAGCCACGAGAGATCCAACCACTTGCAATTTCTGCCTGTTTTTAAAGAAATAGGGTGAGATCTTCGAGCGAAACTTTTATCCTAGCGGAGATTTTTGAAGGAAGTTGAATATGATCATCAAACCTAAAATTCGTGGATTTATCTGTACGACAACGCACCCTGTGGGTTGTGAAGCTAATGTAAAAGAACAAATTGCTTACACCAAAGCACAAGGCCCTATCAAAAATGCACCGAAACGTGTACTTGTTGTAGGCTCATCCAGTGGCTACGGCCTTTCGTCTCGTATTACCGCCGCTTTTGGTGGAGGTGCTGCGACCATCGGTGTTTTCTTTGAAAAACCGGGCACGGACAAAAAACCAGGCACCGCCGGTTTTTATAACGCAGCCGCGTTTGACAAGCTTGCTCACGAGGCGGGTTTGTATGCTAAAAGCCTAAATGGTGATGCATTTTCTCACCAAGCAAAACAGAAAGCGATCGAGCTAATCAAACAAGACTTAGGTCAAATTGATATGGTGGTTTACTCGCTTGCTTCACCAGTGCGTAAGTTACCTGAAACTGGCGAACTGATTCGCTCATCATTAAAACCGATTGGCCAAACATACACCGCGACAGCGGTTGATACCAATAAAGACATCATCATTGAAGCCAGTGTTGAACCTGCAACTGAGCAGGAAATTGCAGACACGGTAACGGTTATGGGTGGTCAAGATTGGGAGCTGTGGATCCATGCACTTGCTGAAGCTGGCGTATTGGCCCAAGGGTGTAAAACCGTGGCTTATAGCTATATCGGTACTGAGCTAACTTGGCCAATCTATTGGGATGGTGCGCTAGGTAAAGCGAAGATGGATTTAGACCGCGCCGCATCGGCACTGAATGAACAGCTTTCTGTATTAGGCGGTACGGCTAATGTGGCCGTTCTTAAATCGGTTGTTACTCAAGCCAGTTCAGCTATTCCTGTTATGCCTCTTTACATCGCAATGGTGTTTAAGAAAATGCGTGAGCAAGGTGTACATGAAGGATGTATTGAACAGATCTATCGCATGTTTAGCCAACGTCTTTATAAAGAAGACGGTAGTGCGCCGGAAGTAGATGAGCAAAATCGTCTGCGTCTGGATGACTGGGAACTGCGTGAAGATATTCAAAAGCATTGCCGTGAGCTTTGGCCACAGATCACTACTGAAAACCTAAAAGAGCTGACGGATTACGTTGAATACAAAGAAGAATTCTTGAAGTTATTCGGTTTTGGTGTTGATGGCGTTGATTACGAAGCCGATGTCGATACTGAAGTGGCATTCGATGTAATTGATATCTAATCTATTGGTGTCACAGTGACACAATAAGATGTTCTAATCTCAAAGGTCTAGCCACAGTGCTAGGCCTTTGCCGTTATGGAGGGTAATACAGCATTATTCACCCTCAACAGCATTTTCTCGATCAATGAAACGGTTGCTGTTTCCCTGCAACAAAAAATACATCACAGTGGTGCTCGGCCGCTAATTGCTTGAGTAGGTGTTGGTTGATAGGCTCAATAGTATTTGACGCGATTATCGCACTGGCATTTCCGGAGCGGATAGCTTTAATCACAATCTCTAATTCCGATAACGTTTGAGAGGGTTTCATGTGGATCACTCTGTCGCAATGTATATTGAAAGAAGCAAACTGTTCATACTGTGGTCGAGGACATTCAGAGGTGAATAAGATCCACTGCTGTTGGTGCTGGGATAGCTTAGCAAGCTTTGACATCATGGCTTGTTCAATCGTATTGACTGAGCGATGGGCATTAGCCAAAGGGTACTGAGCTGATAGTTGAGAAGCGAAATTTACTTGAAGCATAATACTGTCCTTTCATACATGCTGTATGTGTATACAGTATTTGAGTTGTGGATACTGATCAAGTTTTTTTTGCTGAATTTATCAGCATAACCAAGCTTGAATTC
>NZ_NDIM01000360.1:0-8882 GCF_002241375.1 Vibrio sp. V19_P1S1T109
CATCTACAATATTAATTATAGATAATTTCATTTTTGGCATTAACACTATGTTTAATCTAGCTAATAATATTGATTAAATTATTAGCTAGAATGACTTAACGCTAAGCGATGAGATCGTTTTTCCAGCTTTGAGCGATGAAATCAATGAATTGGCGAACCAATGGGGTTTGATAGCTACGAGAAAGATACACAGCCCATAGTGCGCTGCTTGGGCTGTGAAACTCTGGCAAAACGCGTACTAGTGTTCCTGAGGCGATAAAGACATTTGCAAGATCGCATGGTAGCCGTACGATGCCTTTGTGATGTAGGGCAGCACGGCATAAAATTTCCATATCATTAGCGCGGATGTTGCCATTCACGGTGACAGAGAGCTGTTCATTGTCTTTAACCACATCCCACTTGTTATTACTCATGTGCACAAAGCAGTTGTGCTGGGTTAAGTCATTGGGTGTATTGATAGGAGGGTGTTGGTTGAGATAGCTAGGGGAAGCGCATATGACGGTGCCGACGCTCATTAAACGGCGAGCGATAAGCGTATCATCCGGCTGTTGGGTAAAACGCAGGGCAATATCCACGCGTTCATCGACCAGTTGTGAAAGGCGATCTGAAGCGACAATGTCAATTAACACATTGGGGTGTCGTTGCGTGAAGTCTTCAACAACGGCCAATAACATGTTTTGAGCAAGGCCTATCGGCGCGGCAATGCGAATGGTACCGTTTAAGAGTTGTGACTGTTCCAACGCCCGTGTTTCAAGTTCGGCAGTTTGGTGCAAAATTTGTTCGCAACGGATTAAAGCCTCTTCACCGGCGGTGGTTAGGCTGACTTTGCGTGTCGTGCGGTGCAGTAACCTCTGCTTTAACCAATCCTCAACTTCTTGGACATGACGTGACACTTGTAATCGACTTAAGCTCAAGTTGTCTGCGGCTTTGGTAAAACTGGCAGTATTTGCCACTTCGATAAAACTGCGCATGGCGGTTAGTCTGTCCATGGTAGGCCTTTATTAGATACGAATATTGATACAATCTACATCATTTTTGGGTGTTTTTCCTCCTTCGTTTAACTACTAGACTACAATTGTTGTCGAGAAACAGAAACCGAATGAGGAAATAAATTATGAAAATTGCAGTATTAGGCGCATCAGGTTGGATTGGTAGTCACATTGTCAATGAAGCAAAAGCACGGGGCCACGAGGTGATCGCGTTAGTGCGTGATTCAAGTAAAGTCGATGCTGAAGGTGTTAGCGTTCAACTATTTGACTTACAACAGCCTTTGTCAAAAATTAGCGCTGCGTTAGCTGGTGTTGATGTCGTGATCGCTTCTATTGGCGGACGTGCAGCTGGCAACCACGATATTGTTGCAGCTACAGCGCAAAAACTGCTGTCGGATCTACCGCAAGTGGGTGTGGATCGCCTACTGTGGGTTGGTGGTGCGGGTTCATTGGAAGTCGCTCCCGGTATCAAATTGGTGACCGTAGAAGGTTTCCCTGAAGAGTACAAAGGGGAAGCATTAGCGCAAGGCGAAGCGTTGGATCTCTTCCGTGCGAGTACAAGCAAGGTTAATTGGACATTTGTTAGCCCGGCCGCTGAGATTTTTCCGGGTGAGAAACAAGGTGCTTACCGTGTGGGCGGTGACGCTCTATTGTCTGATGCTGAAGGTAACAGCAAAATCTCAGTCAGTGACTATGCCCTCGCGATGATCGATGAGTTAGAAAGTGCCGCTCACCCTCGTCAACGTATTGGTGTTGCTTACTGATACCAGACCGATAGATCAATTTGGCTATTCTCATGATCGAAAATTGCTGATAACGTGAACGAAGTAATGCTCTCTATGGGCATTACTTTTCTTTGTTTCGCTTATAGGCATTTTAATGGAAATGTTCAGTAGTACGGCGCTTATCGCCATGTTTCTTATTTTCTTGGGTTCATTTGTGCAAACGGCGATTGGTTTTGGTTTAGCGATCGTCGCAGCGCCCTTGCTGTTCTTGATCTCCGCCGACTACGTTCCTGCCCCCATTTGTATCGTGGCGCTGTTTATTTCTATCTTGAACGCCTTAAAGCATCGCTCGAACATTGAGCTTGGCGGTTTAAAAATGGCGCTGATTGGTCGCGTTCCCGGTTCAATTGCGGGCGGTATCCTTCTGGTTTTAGTCTCGACGGATGTACTGGCGTTATGGCTTGGTTTATTGGTGTTATTTGCCGTGGCTGTTAGTTTATTGCCGTATCGCATCGAACCTACCCCGATAAAAATGGGTATTGCGGGTTTTTTCTCCGGTTTCTTTGGCACCAGTTCCGCGATTGGTGGGCCGCCGATGGCGTTGATCCTACAGCATCAAGAAGCGAATCAGTTGCGTGGCAATCTTTCGGCATTTTTTGTGTTTAGCTCGATCATCTCTTTGATTATTCAAATACCGGCAGGTTTTCTGACGTTACATCATTTATGGATAACGATTCCGCTTATCCCCTCAGCTTGGTTGGGTTATAAGTTGGCGATGATGACCACGCAATCACTACCCAAAGATAACATCCGTTTCGCTGCGTTGCTGCTTTGTACGATAAGCGGCGTTACGGCGGTATGGCATGGTTTAGCCTAGCGTTAATCTTCCGTTCAGGTCATGCAATGATACTGAAAGGGTTTATGGGTCTATTTTATACGGAGTAGCAGTGATGAGAACAATCGGCAATATTATTTGGTTTTTACTGGGCGGAGTGTTTATGGGGCTCGCTTGGTGGTTTTTTGGTCTCCTTGCCTTTATCAGCATTATTGGCATTCCATGGGGGCGTGCTTGCTTTGTTATCGGTAACTTTTCGTTTTTTCCTTTTGGGCAAGAGGCGATTTCCCGTGATGAATTGACCAATCAGCAAGATATTGGTACCAGCCCATTTGGCTTAATCGGCAATGTGATTTGGTTTGTTTTCGCTGGTTTTTGGTTAGCCGTTGGTCATATTTTATCGGCGGTGGCGTGTTTTATTACCATCATTGGCATCCCTTTCGCACTACAGCATTTGAAACTCGCGGTTATTTCTTTGGCTCCGATTGGTAAAACCATCGTCCCGAAAGAAGAGGCGGCTAGAGCTCGCTATTCTTCTTACCGTTAATATAGGTTTTGTTTTTTGCTCCTTTTCTCTCGTGTTGCTCTCTCAGTGACGAGGGGAAGGGGGCATCTTGCCAACGCGATTAATACGCTTTAATCCCAAACTCTCGCAGTTTTCTAGGCAGAATGTCATCTAAATGCGCAATGTCTTGCGGATGAATATTAATCAGAGCAAAGCCGTGATCGTGGTAAATCGCTTGAGTTTGTAAGCGCGTTTTTTCGTCGGTTGCGCCATTATCTGAACCCCAATATTGTAAATAGACTTTCCCTGTTGGCAGATAAAAATCGCACATCACATCAGCTTCTATCGGCAACTGACGCTCATAAGCGTGGACGATGCCCGCCAAATAGAGCCAATTATCGATCAATAATTCGCCGGTTGAGCGAACATAGTGGCCGTCTAAGGTGCGATGTTTTGCCTCAAATTTTTGGCGAAAGTGGGACAATGATTTATCGGTCGATTGGTTGTGAGCCTCTTGCCCTAAAAATTCGACGATGGATTGTTTCAGACGTTTATGGTGAGTCACCGTATCATGCCAAACAACAAAAAATTGCTCAGAAGATTTATCTTCACGTTGCTGGGCGCCAGCTCTGAGCCCAGCCTCCGTTACTTGCCAGCCTTTTTCTGTTTTAGATATCCAGCCTAACTCTCTCAATAGTTGATTTATTTTTTTGGGGTTGAGCCTGAAATGATCGCCAAGTTGAGTGGCACTTAATGTCTTTCCGCTGGCGGCTTGTGTGTCGACGAGTAAGTTTTCCGGCCAGACAATAAATTGGCCATATTGCGTGTGCTGGGCGTATTCGCCGCCAAATTTTGCTCCCAGCTCTGTTAATACCCACTTGTTGTCGAAGCGGTTAATGTACCCTGCTTTTTGGAGGTTACTGAATAGTTGTTTAGCGTCTGTATTACGCAATTTAGCCAGTGCCGAGGTTGACAGTTTTTCTGCCATCATTATCTCCTTATTTCACGAGATCCATTCAATTCAACAGTCTGATATCTCTACCTTACTTGAATTTTGGGTAAATGACAGAGCGAGTGTGTGCGATGGTTTTTAAAATAGATAAAAGCTTAATTTTTGAGCTTAGGTGAGGGTAAACATGAGTGAGTAGAACTGGTCATTGCGTTAACGCGAGTTATTGGCTCGCGTTTTCTACTCCAGACGGTTTGGCTTCAACATTGCCTGTTTTTACCCATACGTTACTCAATTTATACATGGCGCAGACACTGCATGTGAGCACTTCTCCTTTGCCATGGATCACAAGCACGATATCTTCTCGTTTTTCTTTCGAGTTATTGCGTAGCTGGATCGTCAGTTGATTACCATCCACGCTGTAAGCGCGAGACCAGTGCTGAGTTTCAGATTCAGCACGTACAATACCCTCTTCGAAAATTAATAAGTCATCATTGAACTGGTTGTCATAAGTCCCTTTGAACTCATAAGTTTCACGGTTTAACCAACGTTCAAGGTCATCTTGAAAACAGCCTTGCAAAGTGGCTGTAAGGACGAGAATACTGATTGATTTTGCCGTAGATCTTATCATGTTGCTGCAACCTCTGTTGTTGTTCGCTCAAGTTCTAATAAGCTCGCTTTACGGTTTAAGCCCCCCGCATAGCCAGTGAGTTTACCACTTTTTCCGATCACTCTATGGCAAGGAACGATGATCGAAATTGGATTTCTACCATTGGCCAAGCCGACAGCCCTTACGGCTTTGGGGTTACCGATCGCCTCTGCAATCTGTTGGTAGTTCCAAGTTTCGCCATAAGGTATCTTGCATAATGCTTGCCACACAGATTGTTGGAACTCGGTGCCTTTTGCCGCTAAAGGTAAAGTAAATATAGTCCGTTTCCCGGAAAAGTACTCATCTAACTGTTTGATAGTATTGATGAGTATAGTGTAGTGTTCGGATTTTACCCCTAACTCTGTTGGCATGGTGGTTTCGGTTTCAAACCAAGCCCCCAATAAACCTTGCTCGCAGGCTTGCAATGTCATGATTCCTAAGGGGCTGTGATAGTGGGTGAAGCGATTCATATTAGTAATTCCAACAGTGAAAGGTGGCGTAACTTCCCCAAGGTGAAACCTTGTCTGCGTTCAGCTCAGGAAAATGGCTTAAGGCCTTCTTAACCACCAAATCAGTGTCTAGAAAGCAATCTGAATCGGACTGACCTCTTAACCTAGCGTAGTTTACGGTCCACGGCCCAATACCTTTTAGTGAAAGCCAAGCATCCACATCGGCTTCAGGGTGTTGGCACATGAATTGAGCAAAGCGTGTTAAGGTCTCTTTTCGGCTGTGTGGCATCTTTAAAAAGTGCAAGTCAAGCTGTGCGATTTGTTCCGGGCTTGGAAAGTAACTGCTCGTATTTTGAGCTGGGTTCACCGCATCGACTAATCGGTTGAGCTGGCCAATGGCTGCTTTTATCGAAACTTGTTGACCTAAAATAGCTCTGACTCCCGCCTCCCAACAATTCCAAACGCCGGGAATGCGGATTCCTGAACGAGTGACTAAACCCGGAGCGCAGTCTTCCAAATAGGCCTCGATGTGGCTGATGTCGGCTTCTAGGTCAAATAGGCGGCGTAGTTTTGCCACCAAGTAACGCAGTTTGGTGATGTCTTGCAACTCGAATTCAACCTCTAAATGGGTCGCAGAGTTTAAGCTGGCACTAAACCAGCCAGTCGTATTGTGTATGTTGAAGGTGCGTTGATAATGATTGTTACTGACCTGTTCAATGGCGTTTACTGCACGTAATCGATAGAAATCTAGCATATGTTGCCAATCGAAAGGGCCGCGACAAGAGAGTGTTAATAGGTTTTTTGTCATCAATGCAGTTTTAGATTGCCGTACTTGGCTGGGGGTCAGTTGCAACGTTTTGATAAACGCATCGTTAAAGCGGCGGGTACTGTTGAACCCACAAGCGAATCCTATATCGGTAATGGACAGAGCACTGGAATGCAACAACTGCTTAGCAAACATCAACTGATGGTACTGAGCATATTGTTTCGGTGACACTCCTAAATGAGTTTGAAACAGTTGTCGTAGGTAGCGGTCACTGATCCCCAAACGTTCGGCAAATTGAGCCAGATTGCTCGATTGTAATTCACCTTGCTCAATAAGCTTGATTGCACGCAAGAAGGTGGTTTCAACTCCTTTCCATGCCCAAGAATGAGGTGCACTGTCTGGGCGGCAACGCAGGCATGGCCGATAACCCGCTTGTAGAGCCAGCGCGGAGTTGGCGAAGTATTCAACATTCTTTTCTTTTGGCAGGGTTGCCGGACATATTGGGCGACAAAAGATGTTGGTTGTTTTGACGGCAACGAAAAATCGTCCATCAAATCGCGGATCACGGCTAGTGCGAGCTTGTTGGCATTGTTCTTTATCGAGTTCCATCCATGGTGTCATTTGGTATAACGAGCCTTATGCAGTTTTTATAAGCTAAGTGTATGCATGAATTCTGTCGATACTAGCCATTTTCGGAACTGGATGGCTTTTCCTGCGGCTTCTCTTGAAAAAGGATATTCATAACGCTGTATTCAATACCCGCTACAGCGTTATGAATTTGTTGGGTCAGTCGAGAATGACCTCGCCCGCTTGTTGTAATGAGTAAGCACTACTAGGGTTGATGTTTTTGACTAATTTTTCCACTTGCATAATGGCTTCTATCGATGAGCTGTTTTTTCGGTAGCTGAGGAAGATGGGACGCTGCCAATCTTCCACATTGTCAATTCGATACAATTGGCCAGAGTGGATAAAAGGTTCAACAAGTGAGGTAGGAAGGTAAGCGCTTCCCCCTTTTTCTAAAATGAAATCAAGTGCGATACGAGCGGTCGAGGTGCGCAAATAGGGGGTTGGCGTCTTCGGATGTCGCTCAGCATGCTCGGAGGCGAAACGGCTTCCCCAATCGACGTACACGTATTTATTATCAAAGGCGGTTTCCAGTGTGTCAGGACGCGTCGAAACCAACACCAGTACTAAATCTGCGACTTTTTTGCAGTTTAGCTCTTCGGCTTTAATTGGGTCAAAGGCAAACGCCATATCTAAGGTACGCTCCAGTAGGCTGCGGTTGAGCTGCTCGCGCCCCATGACTTCCGCCATAAACCCATAACCACTAAAAGCATCAGTCACAACGCTTAAACAGTTTTGTAGATGAGCATCCCAAACGTTGGGCGTTCCCCCTAATGTCAGCTGTAAAGCTCGGCCATTTTCCAAAGAGAGCTCAAACTTGGCTTGTTGCAAGGTTGCCACCATCACTTCGGCATAGCCAACGAGTCGTTCTCCTGCCGATGTGAGCTTTATGTTGTTGCGATCACGCGTAAACAGTTGAGCATCAAAATAATTTTCTAATTGCTTGATGCGTGCGCTGACGGCGGCTTGGGTCAAATAAAGGTTTTCAGCTGCTCGCCCAAAATGACGTACTTTGGCGAGTTCGAGAAAAGTGCGAAAAACTTTTACATCCATATTAAATCCTCTGAAATTACCCCGTCAGATTAACAAGGAAGTGCAATTATGACGATAAAAAATTTTTGTTTTTCTTTTCGGAGATTTACGCCTAATTTTCGCGTGATCTATCGCTACATGGTAGTAGCGCCATTCACATGAGGTTGATATGTCTGAGACTGAATTCCGTCACGGAAAAAAACGTTTTTACGACAATACAAAGTTTCCACGAGGCTTTGCTAAGTCTGGTGATTTTACTCTTGCAGAAGAAGAACTTCTCGCCATTTATGGTGGTACCATGCTTGGTCTTGAATCTGGTGAACTCACGCCAGAGAATGCCGAAGAAGCTCATTTTGTTAAGGCGATTGAAAACCCAGGTAAAGCGAAATCTAAGTTAGAGCGTGTCTGGTTAAAATACACTCAACTTGCTCGTGGTCGTAAGCGTTTCCATACGTTGAACGGTCGCAATAAACCGGAAAGTGGTGACGATTATAATGATGAAGAAGTCAGCTTAACGGAAGAAGATTAATCTGTATCTCTAATGCAGGATCTTAAGCCGTAATTTGGTCAGCTTTCTCATTTATCTCTTCAGCCTTATTGTCTCAATAAGGCTGACAAATTCGCTTGCATCGCCTTTCATATAAGAGATCTCTGTGCAAAAGAGTGTGACTCAATCAAGATGAGAAAAGTGCTTTCGCTCAAAGCCCTAGTATTGATGACTCACTCGGGCTTTGCATTATCGCCACTCTGCTCATTTGGTCGCGCTTAGCCAATCCATGAGCTGGGTCAACACCGCTACTTAGCCAAAATGGCTACTTTTTTCAAAAAGCTGTCGCGTAGATGCTCTTGGTCATAATCGAGATGGTAGGTATTGTGGAAGCCAACTTTTAGCTCCACACCATTTCCTCGCATGTAAATGTTATAGCCGTCATAGTCTGAAAAAGCTTCGATACCTTCATAGATTTTCCCGAATTCAGTCGGTGTACCATGCGCCATTACTGTTTCATAAGCATGGAGAATTTTCGCGGGTTCAAGTTCGTTTTTCATGGCATTTGCTCCTTTCTTGCTTGTTACTCCAAGTATGGGTAATGAATGCACGCTTCGCCAGATAGTGGAGTGATAGCGACTCAAACTTTACTTAATTTTATAGATGAATTTTTATCTCATTTGGTTATAGCATGTGCCGTATTAGTTAAGCGTACCTGTAGAAATTGCTACAAATTTAAGCGCATTTCTGGTTGAGATTTGAAGAAAGAACGAAAATTTGACCTAAAACAATGGCAGTTACCTAATACTTATTTTATAATGCGAATTAATGTTCTATTACACCATAATATTCCAATAACTAGGGGCCAATCA
>NZ_NDIM01000309.1:0-8854 GCF_002241375.1 Vibrio sp. V19_P1S1T109
ATTTATAGATAAATGGCTCTTTCTCTCAAATTAAGTCAATGAAATGTCAATTGTCACAAATTTCACTTATCTTTTTGCAATATTCAGATACAATTCCCACACTTTACCTACCCCACTTGGCACACATAACGAGTTGAGCCGTGAATATCGACGTCGTACTTTTGCTTGATCAGAACCCTATTCTTCTTATTTTTGTTGTCTTAGCGATTGGCCTTGGTTTTGGCAAAATTCGTTTTGGTAGCTTACAACTGGGCAACTCTATTGGGGTGTTAATTACATCACTCATCATGGGGCACCTTGGTTTTTCCTTCAATGCTGAAGCCTTAACCATCGGTTTCATGCTGTTCATCTATTGTGTCGGCATTGAAGCTGGCCCTAACTTTTTTGGCATATTTTTCCGTGACGGAAAACATTATCTCATCTTAAGTTTAGTGGTGCTCATTACCGCCACTTGGATTACCTATTTTGGCAGTTATTATCTCGGCCTCGATTTTGGCTTAGCTGCTGGTATGATGGCAGGTGCATTAACCTCCACCCCCGTATTAGTAGGCGCACAAGATGCGTTAAACTCCGGGCTAGCCACCATTCCAAGAAATATGGATTTATCCCTTATTTTAGATAATGTTTCGGTGGGTTATGCGATGGCTTATCTAATTGGCCTTATCAGTATGATCATGTTTGCCAAATTGCTGCCTAAGTTGCAAAAACAAAACCTCTCTGATTCTGCTCAACAGATTGCTCAAGAGCGTGGTTTGGGTGGCAGCGGTCAACGCAAAGTCTATTTACCCATCATCCGTGCCTATCGCGTTGGTCAAGAGTTGATCAACTGGATTGATGGGCGCAATTTACGTGAGCTTGGTATTTATCGCCAAACCGGTTGTTATATTGAACGCATTCGACGGAATGGTATTCTTGCCCATCCTGACGGTGACGCCATCTTGCAAGAAGGGGATGAAATTGCACTGGTCGGCTTCCCTGACAGCCATGCAAGGCTAGACCCTAGCTTTCGAAATGGCAAAGAGGTGTTTGATCGCAACCTACTGGATTTACGCATCTCTGAAGAGGAAATCGTCGTAAAAAGTGACAGTATTGCTGGTAAACGCCTATCGGATCTGAATTTATCCGAATATGGTTGTTTCCTGAACCGAGTGATACGCGCGCAAATTGAAATGCCAATGGACTTAGACATTGTGCTTGCCAAAGGCGATGTGCTGCAAGTCAGTGGTGAAAAAAGCCGTGTTCAAGGCTTGGCCGATAAAATCGGTTTCATCTCTATCCATAGTCAAATGGCCGATTTACTCGCCTTTTGTAGCTTCTTTATTCTCGGCATTTTGTTTGGTTTGATCACCATGACCTTTGGACAAGTCTCCTTCGGTTTAGGTAACGCGGTTGGGCTACTGCTTTCTGGCATTATGCTTGGTTTTTTACGAGCCAACCACCCCACTTTCGGCTATGTGCCGCAAGGGGCATTAAATATGGTGAAAGACCTAGGTTTGATGTTCTTTATGGTAGGCATTGGCTTAAGTGCTGGCGGGAAAATGTTCCAGCACCTCTCAGAAGTGGGCGTACAAGTGATCGGCCTTGCATTTTTAGTCAGCGTGGTGCCAGTCGTCTTTGCCTATTTGGTCGGTGCGTACATTTTGAAAATGAACCGCGCGCTTCTATTTGGTGCGATTATCGGGGCACGAACTTGCGCACCAGCGATGGATATCGTTAACGACTACGCAAAATCGACCATTCCCGCATTGGGTTATGCTGGCACCTATGCTATCGCCAATATACTGATGACACTGACAGGAACTATTTTAATTTTACTCAGTTAAACCTAATAATCCTCAGTGCTACTCGCCAAAGTCACATATGTGGCTTTTGGCGAGCTATCGCCCCTCTATTTACTTCGCTTTTATCTCAATGTTTGCCGCTTTATCGGCTCAGAACTGCATCTTTTCTCCTGAATTCAACTCACCACTGCTTAATTTTTCAAACAAAAGGCAATCGTTTGCTTTTTATCTGGCAGCAGAAAATAGTTCTGGTATGATGCGCACAGTTTATCGATATCCTTATTAGTGTTGAACTAAGCGATATCTTCTCTGTATGACGTTTGAAAAAGATAGGAATGTCTAAATGAGCCTTGCTGATCAAATCCTTGCCGTCAATGACGACCTCCCAATTCGCACTCACCAACCTGTTCATAGCGGCAAAGTTCGCTCTGTTTATTGGCTAACTCCAGAAGATAGCCAGCGTTTGATCAAAGAAAAAGGTTACAACGTTGCTCCTGATGCACCTTTAGCCATTATGGTAATCAGTGACCGTATTTCCGCTTTTGATTGTATCTGGCATGCCGAAGGTGGCATCAAAGGTGTACCAGGTAAGGGCGCGGCATTGAACGCGATTTCAAACCACTGGTTTAAGCTATTTCAAGAGAACGGGTTAGCCGATAGCCATATTTTAGATATTCCCCATCCTTTTGTATGGATTGTGCAAAAAGCCAAGCCAATCAAAATTGAAGCGATTTGTCGCCAGTATATTACCGGTTCAATGTGGCGTGCTTACGAAAAAGGTGAACGAGATTTCTGTGGTATTCAATTACCAGAAAGCTTGCAGAAAGATAAAAAACTGCCAGAACTGCTCATTACACCATCAACCAAAGGCATCTTAAAAGGCATTCCCGGTGTTCCAGAAGCCGATGATGTCAATATCTCACGTCATAATATTGAAGAAAATTTTGCCGCTTTTAACTTCAGTCGTGTCGAAGATATTGCCTTGTACGAAAAGCTATTAAAAGAAGGCTTCAGCGTCATTAGCCATGCACTCTGCCAAGTAGAGCAAATTTTCGTCGATACCAAGTTTGAGTTTGGTTATGTCACCGATGCCAACGGCGTTGAGAAACTCATTTATATGGATGAAGTGGGTACGCCGGACTCTTCTCGCATCTGGGACAGTGCTTCCTATCAGCAAGGACGTATTGTGGAAAATTCGAAAGAGGGTTTTCGTCAATTCTTGCTCAACTACTTCCCTGACCCAGATATTTTACTCAACAAAGAACGGATGGCTGAGCGAGAAGCGCTTGCACGTGATAATGCGCTGCCTTTGGCTGCATTAATGGATATTTCCAACACCTATCTTGCGATTGCAGAGAAAATTGTTGGCCAACCGATCGTATTAAGCCAAAACCCAAAGCAAGAGATCATTACGATCCTGCGTTCTCAATATGGCTTGATTGACTAGTACTCAACAATAACGGGACATTAAATATGCCCCGTTATCGGTTTATCCCCTTACAGGGTGATAATAAATTCGTCTGGTTTTGTATTTTTTATCAAAGATTGGCTTTTATTTTGAATCAATTGGATCTGTTCAGAATCCAACGCATACGGCATTACTAATTTTAGCTCTTCAATCCCCTCTAATTTCGCCAATCTCACCAGTGAAATTAAATTCGCTTCATCACTACGGCGTGTTGATAACGACTTCAACGCCATTTCCCATAGGCGATCCTCTGGGCTTGATAATTCTTTAATGCTGTCTTTCCATACCGTACCAAAAATCGGTGCAAATGACGTCATGGCTTCGAGGAATGTCCATTTCTTATTACATGACGCGCCAAGAAATGTAGTGTAATCAAACACCACCCGTCTCCTTTCTTGTGTATTCATTTTGTCCCCCGACAAATTGGCAGCACACTGTACTCAATATCATCCATGATTGTTCATATAGCAATAGGATATAAAAAAACAGTCTTTTATGCCTTAAAACCGAATGGATTGGCTATATCAAAACCAGGTTTGTAACAAGGCATAAACAGACTTACTGACATATGTGTCTGATTGATTAATATTTCAAACCGTGAACAAAAAGTCGCTTTATCACTTAAAGTGATCATCGCTCAACACTACTTTTGAAATCTCTGCTTAAGGAGACCAATAGACAAAAATGTGTACATTGGTGCCCTCAGCAATTAACACGGAGAATTCTACCGTTTTTATCGGCATTCTTCAGTATTCTGTGCCATGTGTCGCCGCTCGTCTATTTACAATCTCATGAGTAAACCGTTATCATTTTTGAGTTCCCTTCTACCCTAAAATAGGCCGACAATGAATAATGATAAACGCCCTCTTTATATTCCCTATGCGGGCCCCGCTCTACTCAGCACGCCTTTGCTCAATAAAGGCAGTGCATTTTGTGCTGAAGAGCGCAGTTCCTTCAACTTAGAAGGCCTGCTTCCTGAAACAACGGAAACGATACAAGAACAAGTTGTTCGCGCATACCAACAATACTGCAGCTTTGAAAGTGATATGGATAAGCATATCTATCTGCGTAATATTCAAGATACCAACGAAACCCTATTCTATCGTTTAGTACAAAACCACATCACTGAGATGATGCCCATCATCTACACTCCAACGGTGGGTGCCGCGTGTGAAAACTTTTCAAATATTTATCGTCGCGGCCGCGGTCTGTTCATTTCCTTTCCGAATCGAGATCGCATCGATGACTTACTTAATAATGCAGCGAACCATAACGTAAAAGTTATCGTAGTGACCGATGGTGAACGCATTCTCGGCTTGGGTGACCAAGGAATTGGTGGCATGGGTATTCCTATCGGAAAACTGGCACTTTATACCGCATGTGGTGGTATTAGCCCTGCTTATACTTTACCGGTCGTGCTCGATGTTGGAACCAATAACCCACAGCGCTTGGCTGACCCGATGTACATGGGCTGGCGTCACCCTCGGATTACCGGGGCTGAATATGATGCATTTGTAGAAGAGTTCATCCAAGCGGTGCAACGTCGCTGGCCTGATGCACTGATCCAATTTGAAGATTTTGCGCAAAAGAACGCAATGCCACTATTAGAGCGTTATAAAAACCGTATTTGTTGTTTTAACGATGACATTCAAGGCACTGCGGCGGTGACTGTAGGTTCGCTATTGGCCGCATGCAAAGCCGCGGGCAGTCAACTCTCCGAGCAACGTATCGCTTTTCTTGGTGCGGGCTCTGCAGGCTGTGGTATTGCCGAAGCAATCATCGCGCAAATGGTGTCAGAAGGTATTTCAGATGCTCAAGCTCGTTCTCAAGTCTATATGGTTGACCGCTGGGGTCTGCTGCAAGAAGGAATGCCTAACCTACTTGATTTCCAACAGCGCCTAGTGCAAAAAAACAAAGACACGCATGATTGGAACACAGAAGGTAATGGTTTCTCATTATTGGAAGTAATGAAAAATGGCAAGCCAACGGTGTTGGTCGGTGTTTCTGGGGCTCCGGGACTATTCAGTGAAGAGATTATCACTGAGATGCATAAACACTGCCCACGCCCGATTATTTTCCCACTATCGAACCCAACCAGCCGTGTTGAAGCGACGCCCAATGACATTATCCGTTGGACCAACGGTGAAGCACTCGTCGCCACAGGCAGCCCGTTCGCTCCCGTGTTGCATAACGGTAAAACCTACCCAATTGCACAATGCAACAATAGCTATATTTTCCCTGGTATCGGCTTAGGCGTACTGGCGGTCAATGCGCGTCGAGTTACTGATGAGATGCTGATGGAATCAAGCCGCGCACTCGCCAACTGTTCACCTCTGGCGCTTAATGGGCATGGTGCGTTGCTTCCACCACTGGAAGCCATTCACTCCGTTTCCAAGAAAATTGCGTTTGCGGTAGCGAAAAAAGCAATTGAGCAAGGCGTTGCACTGGAGATCCCAGATGATGTGTTAGAAACCGCTATTGAGCAGCATTTTTGGCAGCCAGTATACCGCCGCTACAAACGCACTGCTTTCTAAGCTACTACTCTGCTGTCCCCTAAGCTTCGGCTGATGTTTAGGGGCTTTTTCTGTGAGTCAATATGATGAACTTTTTAGCGCCCGCAGGGCATTACTTATCACCGTATTTAACGGAGATATCAACTGCATTGATCGCTTGTTTGCTCGTGATGCTCGGTGGAGAGATTAACGCCGCGATGCGCAAGCTAATGCGCAACCAACACTTTGTCGTTCGCACATTTACGTTTATATTGATTAACGCTTTCGGCTACGGTTTGGTGATCATCAAAGCGAGCCCTTACCTTGCTCGGACACTTTCGCAGTTAGAATCAGGCATGATGTTTAGCATTATTATGCTCTGCTTTATTGCTATCGGGATCTGGGCACAAAGGAACCGTCAAATTTAGTGTTAAAATTTTCATCTTCAAATCACTCTCGCCCTGTTTGGAAAAAGCGGGTTCACACGCTGCTTCGCTACGTGTCTGTACTGTTGTTCATTTCAAGCCTTTTTGTGCTTGGCATTGATCGCTGGGTCAGTTGGCAAGCCGAAAAACAAATCGTCACCGAGCAAAATCAAGTCGGTCAATTCCAAGTCGCTGTTGTACTTGGAACCAGTAAGTACTTGGGTAAAACGCTCAATGACTACTATACCCACCGAATTGAAGCCGCGATCGCTTTGTATGAGCAAGGCAAGGTAAAAGGGTTTTTACTCAGTGGTGATAATGCTCACCGTTCGTACAATGAACCGTGGACGATGAAACGCGATCTGCTGCGCGCTGGGATCCCGAGCGAACATATTTACTTAGATTATGCAGGGTTTCGTACTTTGGACTCCATTGTTCGCGCAAAACGCATCTTCGAAACCGACAATTTTTTGATCATTTCTCAACAATTTCATTGTGAGCGAGCACTCTTTATTGCCAACTACCATAACATTAATGCTCAGTGTTTAGCGGTTGCAGGGCCAACAACTCGTTCTGGTTTTAAAGTGAGGCTGCGTGAGGTCTTTGCTCGTACGAAAGCATTTTTAGATCTCTATATCACGAATACTCAACCTAAATTTTTAGGTCCCAAAGAGCCAATTGTGATCGAAGAGTTACCCTTAGAGCCAACCGAAGATGAAAGCTAAAAGAGGCACTGCGCCCCAGAAACCTTTCCTTCGACAGATTTCCGGGCCACTTTGGTTACGCTAATGTGGATAAGACATCAAACAAAGCGTCAATTTCACTGCGCGTGTTGTAGTGCATAAAACCGATACGGACAACTCCACCACTGTTTTCAAGATCTAACTGACGCACTAAACCAAGCGCATAGAAATGCCCATTCCACACACAAATATTATGCTCACCCAATGTTTTGGCCACAAATTCTGGGTGGTGATTAGCTAAGCGAATGGCAAAGGTCGGTGTACGTAGCTCACTGTTAGCCTTGGTCAGGCCATAGAGCTTAGCCGAACTCAATCCTTTAAGTTTATACAGAAAATACTCACTCAATTGGCGTTCATGCTGGTTGTATTGAATGAAACTATCGATCAAACGCTCTCTTAATGAGCCACTCGCATCTCCCCATTGCGCCAAATATTCCACTGCAGCAATCACGCCTGCCAAACCTTCAAAACTCTGCGTACCCGTTTCAAAACGTCCCGGACCAATATTGGTTGCAGGTTCAACTTTGTAGGGTTTAAGTGCATGTAACCACTGCGAAGCGATATAAGCGATACCAACGTGTGGACCAAAAAACTTATATGCCGAACAGGTTAAAAAATCACAGCCTAATTCTTGTACATCAATCAAATGGTGCGGAGCATAGTGAACGGCATCCACATACACCATCGCGCCGACTTGATGCGCCGCATCCACAATGCGTTTAACATCGACAATAGATCCTGTGGTATTCGAAGCATAAGTGACCGCTACCAGCTTTGTTTTAGGATTGAGCAATGACAGTAAGTGCTCAACATCCAAAGTACAATCTTGTTGGTTCACCTTTACCTGGTGCACTGTAACGTGCTTATCCTGCGCCGCTTGCTGCCAACTGGAGACATTGGAGTAATGGTCAAGCGCAGTAACAATCACTTCATCGCCCGCTTGCCAATCTCGGCTAATGGCTCGACTTAGCTGAAAAGTTAACGAGGTCATATTCGCGCCAAATACAATATTTCCTGATGACTCAGCGTTCAGAAGCGCTTGCACCGACTCACGAGCCTGCTGCATTAAATCAGTGGTGATTTGGCTTGAAAAATAGTGTCCGCCCAAATTAGAGTTAAAATGGCCCAGATATTCACTCATTTTTTCTATTACCGACTTAGGTACTTGCGAGCCACCTGGACCATCTAAGAAACTCACTGACTTACCATGATATTTTTGCGACAAAGCACTAAACTGCGTACGCACTTTTTCAGGAGTGAAGATCATTTCGGCCATCCTTAGCGGTTAACACAAAAACATCCATATGACCTTCTTGCCCATGCTCAATTGAGCGAATAGGACAAGCGTTATGCCATAACTTACTGTCCGCGAGCATCGCAATCTCACCATTTTCTAACACTTTCCGAAAGAAAGGGGCTTCATGGCAGTCTTGATACAGCATAATTTCACCGCCGACGATGTTGTGGCGATTCACCCCCACCAACGCAATATGATCAAAACCGTCTTGATGGACACCTTCTGGCGCGACTTGCGTCTCATCAAACACAGCAGCAATTCGGATCTGATGGATTTCAATCTCTTGCCCATTAGGCAGACCATTCGTACTCACAAACACCTCGCACACTTCTCTCATCCCCTCACTTTGTAACGTAGAGGGTAAAATAGGATCGAAATGACGCTTAATGTTGCCTTGAAAATGATTGATTTGATCGGTTTGCATAAAGTCATGCTTGTCCAACGCCTCGACTTTCCCTTTGTTAAATTGAACCACAGAGTAGCGCCGTAAACGATACTGACCATCAGCATGCTCCGTATGTGGTAATTGCGCAAAGGAGGGAGCAAGTTGTTGAATCGCTTTTTGACTTAATTGTGTAATCTGTAAAGTGTTTTCGTGTACAGCTAACATCACCAGCTCCTTAATTAAATAATCAGACACATTAAATT